>DASWIU010000001.1:0-8107 GCA_036397515.1 Desulfurivibrionaceae bacterium
TGTCGCCCGGGAGTTGCCGAGCTACATCACTGCGGAACCGGAAACAAAGGACTCGGTCGCGCCGTCTTGCCGCATTGCGGCGGCAAACACCGGCAGAGCAGAGTTGACAAGCGGACCCCTGCCCGGAAACTCGACGCACAAGTCTTTAAAAGATATGGAAAAAGAAGAGGTGGTCGCGGCCCTGCGGCGGCACGGATGGGTTCAAGCCCGGGCCGCCCGGGAGCTGGGGCTGACCCAGCGCCAGATGGGCTACCGCATCAAAAAATACGGGATTGTCCTGCCGGATTTTTCCTCTTAGACAAAAAGCCGGATTTCCCCTTCAACGGGAAATCCGGCTTGCCTTTGTGCCGCGCAGTCAGCTACCACCGGCAAAGCCGGGGGCTTATTGGGTTAGCCCCTCAGCAACGTGAACGGCGACGGCGCCGACAAAATCGTGAGCCGCCCAAGAAGGTAGCGCCTTTCGCCTCCACCTTTGACAACGGGGGGAATAAAGCGCTGCCCTCACAGGCTGTTGCAAAATGATCAGAGCGCAAGCAGGTCGTCATTCGGCACTCTTTCCAGTCCTCGCTTGACAGGGAAAAGCCAGCGGCAGGCGAACGCAGTGAGACTCCAATCAGATATTCGGAGTGTCGGCAAGCCGATTGAACCCCGGCAACGCGGGAGTTTGCCTTGTAAAAATCAGGAGATGAGAGTCAGATAATCGCTGAAAAATTGCTGAAAATCGTCGGAGATCCGCGTCCGCAAGCGCCTGGCCTCGGCCAGCAGATCGGCGGGCCGCACCACCAGAGAGCGAAACGAGGCCAGCCACTGCCAGTCCTGTTCCAGCCAGAGGCTGATATCCTCGGCAAGCGCGACCTGATTGTCGAATTGCAGCCCGAGGATGTGCGGTCGTTGCTCCAGGGAAAAGGCCTCCACCTGGCATTGCTCCGAGGTGGCGAGCAGGGAAAAGTGTTTCGGCAGCGGCTCCAGCACCGTCTGGCTGTGCCACTTGAACATGGGAAGAGTCTTGCCGAGATTTTTGAAGGCCGGATGCTCCCGGCCGTCATGGGTGAGATGCCCCTGGACAAAACCGATGCTCGGCTTGAAGTTCGGCCCTACCTGGGCGCCGAGCACCGAAGCCAGCAATTGATGGCCGAGACAGAAGCCCAGGATGGGCTTGTCCGCGGCAATCGCCCTTTTGATGAACCGTTTCTCCTCCACGAGAAACGGGTACTTCTCCTCCTGATCAATGTTGGGGGAACCTCCCAGAAGAATGATCGCCCCGTAATCGTTGAAGTCGGGGATCCAGTCCTGCCAGATCTTGACGAGATCAAAATCCACCCGATGTTTGGCGATCGCTTCAAGAAGCAGCCGCCCGGGACCGGCCCAGGCGGTATGTTGCAAAACAAGGAGTTTCATTTTTTTATTTTCAGAGTGGTTCTTCAAGGGAAGAATCCCGGAACCGGAGAGGGGTCCCCTGGGGTTCCGGGATTCTTGCTGTTTGGACAAACAAGTTTAGACGTTGTTGATCTCAAAACCGGCATATGCCTCCATGCCGTGCTCGCCGATATCCAGCCCCTTCATCTCCTCTTCCGCGTCAACCCGAATACCCAGAGTAACCTTCAAGAGATAGAAGATGATAAAGGCGGCGAAAAAACAGGTCACGCCGTAGGCCGCGACCCCGATCAACTGGGTGGTAAAGGAATGCGCCGCGCTGAAAATACCCACCGCCAGGGTGCCCCAGACACCGCAGACGAGATGCACGGAGATGGCGCCGACCGGGTCGTCAAGCTTGAGGCGATCAATAACCATGACCGCGACGACAACCAGAAAACCGGCAATGAGGCCGATCAGCACCGAGCTCATCACGCTGACCACATCGGCACCGGCGGTAATACCAACCAGACCGGCGAGAGCACCGTTGAGGGCCATGCTGAGATCAGGCTTCTTCTGGATGATCCAGCTTAAGCTGCTGGCGCCGACAATACCTGCGGCGGCGGCAAGACAGGTGGTGACGAAAACAAAGGATACCGCGGCAGGATTAGCGGAAAGCACCGAGCCGCCGTTAAAACCGAACCAACCCAGCCAGAGCAGAAAGACCCCGATGGTTGCCAGGGGCATACTATGGCCCATGATCGGCTTGATGGTCTTGCCGACATACTTGCCAAGACGGGGTCCGAGCAGGATCACGCCGGCCAGCGCGGCCCAGCCGCCCACGGAATGCACCAGGGTGGAGCCGGCAAAGTCATAGAACCCCATGGCGTCCAACCAGCCGCCGCCCCACTTCCAGCTTCCCACCCAGGGATACACCAGCGCCACATAGATCGCGGAAAAGATCAGAAAGCTGTGCAGCTTGACACGCTCGGCAACCGCCCCGGAAACAATGGTGGCCGCCGTGGCCGCGAACATGGCCTGAAAGATAAAATCGGTCCAGTAGGTGTAGATTCCTACCCCGTCATCTCCGGTAACCATCATGTTCTCCGGGCTCACCCCGATGCCGAACCCGGAAAAACCGAAGATGCCCGCGATGGAAAAATCGCCGGGGTACATCAGGTTGAAACCGATCACCGCATAGGTTAAAAGCCCGATGGCCACGATGGCGGTATTCTTGAAAAGAATATTGACCGTATTTTTCGACCGGCACAGCCCGGCCTCAAGGGTGGCAAACCCGAGATGCATGATAAACACCAGAAAAGTGGCCACCAGCATCCAGGTATTATTGACAACATAGGTAACGGCGGCACCGGTTATCTCGGCGGCAGCCGGTATTTCGGCCGCACCCTCGGCTGCCATGGCGGTTCCAGCCAGGGCAACCATGGCCATGGTCAGGGGCAGGCACATTTTCTTTGCAATTGACCTGTTCATTGAAATGTCCTTATGCGTTGATTTAATCTGACTCATAATGATCCCTAAATGGCCTCCTTATCGGTTTCACCGGTCCGGATACGACAGATGGAGTCAATCGGCAAAACAAAGATCTTGCCGTCACCGATCTTGCCGGTTTTAACGCTGGCCACAATGGTGCTCACCACCTTGTCCACCATCTCCGCGGCCACCACGATCTCCACCTTGACCTTGGGAATGAAATCCACCACGTACTCCGCACCCCGGTAGACTTCGGTGTGCCCCTTTTGCCGGCCGAAACCCTTCACTTCCGTCACCGTCATCCCCTGAACGCCGAGCTCAGCCATGGCTGCCTTCAGGTCATCAAGCTTGAACGGCTTGATTATCGCCTCGATCTTCTTCATTCCATTTCCTCCTTTTGGCCATACTTCATGAAAACGTTTCCCGTTTACCACCGAGGGTGATATTCTTTGATCACTGACTATTCAAAGAGTGTGCCAAGAAGTAAAAAAAGAAGAGAAAAAGCATAACATGCTGATATGAAATGATTTAATCAGCCAGCTGAAAATAACCCGGAATATTTCAACCTGAAAAATAAACAACATTTATGTAAATAAAATGATACAAAGAAAACTTTTTTGTTACATTTTTGATAATTAAGATGGCCGGCAGGGCACTTTGCTTTTTTTGATATCGACGAACCGGCGAAGAAGACCGCGACTTGTCCATTTCCTGTGAAAAGTGGGAAAACCGGAGCATTGCGGAGGGGGACCAAAAAAACCTTGACGCGGCAAGACGAATAAGTCAAATATGCATTTAACTTAATTTCCCCCTCAAACCCCGCGCTCCCTCTCTATAAAGAATACCGCCCATGAAAAAACGCATCCTTCTCTCCCTCCTTGGCCTGCTGCTGGTGATCGCCATCCTTGCCGGCATCAAGGGCTTGCAGATCTTTAAAATGGTGGGCACCGGCAAGAGCTTTACCCCTCCGCCGGAAACGGTGACCACGGCCCAAGCCCGCCCGGAGTCCTGGGAGGCCAGCCTGGACGCCGTGGGCTCGCTGGAAGCGGTGCAAGGCGTGACCGTTGCCGCCGAGCTGTCCGGCAAGGTGACGCGCCTTGATTTCACCCCCGGCACCCGGGTCAAGGCCGGCAGCCTCCTGCTCCAGCAGGACACCTCTTCCGAGGAGGCGCAGCTTCAGGCGGCGGAGGCGCAAGCCGCGCTGGCCAAGGTCAATTTCGAACGGCTCCGGCTGCTCATCGAGACAAACGCTGTTTCCCAGGCGGCCTACGATGACGGCGAGGCTAAATACAAGGAGGCAATGGCCCAGGCCGACACCATCCGGGCGACCATCGCCAAAAAGACCATCCGCGCCCCTTTCTCCGGCCGCCTCGGCATCCGGTTGGTCAATCTGGGCCAGATCCTCAAGGAGGGCGAGCCCATTGTTTCCCTCCAGGCCCTGGATCCGATCTTCATCAACTTCATGCTGCCCCAGCAGGAGCTGGCCCGCATTAAGCCGGGTTTTGCGGTGCGGATAACCTCCGACGCCCTGCCCGGCCGGACCGTGGCCGGCAGGATCACCGCCATCAATCCGCAGGCGGACAGCGCCACCCGCAATGTCCGGGTGCAGGCCACCGCGGCCAACAAGGAAGAACGCTTGCGCCCCGGCATGTTCGCCACCGTGGCCGTGGTGCTGCCCGGCAAGAATCAGGTGCTGGCCATCCCCGCCACCGCCGTGCTCCCCGCCCCTTACGGCGATTCGGTTTTTGTGGTTGAAGAGCACAAGCATGAAAAAACCGGCAAGCCCGGCCTGGCGGTGCGCCAGCAGTTCGTCCGCCTCGGGGAAAGGCGCGGCGATTTCGTCGCCGTTGCCTCGGGTCTTAAGGCAGGGGCAACGGTGGTCAGCTCCGGGGTGTTCAAGCTGCGCAACGGCCAGGCCGTGGTGATCGACAACGCCCTGAACCCGAAATTCAGCTTAAATCCCAAGCCGGACAACAGTTGACGACGTTGTGACAACTCAAAATTTGCTGCAACCAAGTGCTGCGACAGGGCTCTCTTGAGCTTGTCGAAAGGCTCGGCACAAACGGAATATCATACGAAGGCAATATCCGTTCGCCCTGAGCCTGCCGAAGGGCAGAGGTTATTCATCTCCGAGACATGTTGCGAGTACATCAACAAGTAAGCCACTGAGTCAAGACCCATGAAATTCACCGATCTTTTCATCCGCCGCCCCGTCCTCGCCCTGGTGATCAGCCTGCTCATCGTCATTGCCGGGTTGCAGGCATTGCGCAGCCTCAATGTCCGCCAGTTTCCCAAGAGCGAAAACGCGGCGGTCACGGTGACCACCGTTTATGTCGGGGCCAATGCCGAACTGGTGCGGGGCTTCATCACCACCCCGCTGGAACGGGCCATTGCCGCGGCCGACGGCATTGATTATCTGGAGTCCCGGAGTTCCCAGGGCGTCTCCACCATCACCGTCCGGTTGAAACTCAACTACGACGCCACCAAGGCCCTGGCCGAGATCAGCTCCAAGGTGGACCAGGTCCGCCGCGACCTGCCGCCCGAGGCCGAGGTGCCGGTGATCAACATCGAGTCGGCGGACAGCCAGTTTGCCGCCGCCTATCTCAGCTTCACCTCCGATGTCCTGACCCAGAACGAAATCACCGACTACCTGACCCGGGTGGTGCAGCCCCGTCTTTCCGCCATTCAAGGCGTACAGCGCGCCGACATCCGCGGCGGCCGCACCTTTGCCATGCGCATCTGGCTCAAGCCCGAACGGCTGGCCGCCTACAACATCAGCCCGGCCGAGGTGCGCAAGGCCCTGGCCGCCAACAACTCCCTGGCCGCCATCGGCAGCACCAAGGGCTCGCTCATCCAGGTCAACCTCACCGCCGATACCAACCTGCGTTCGGTGGAGGAATTCCAGCGGTTGGTGATCCGGGAAGAAAACGGAGCCGTCATCCGCTTGGCCGACGTGGGCGAGGTGGTTCTGGGGGCCGAGGATTATGACAGCGAGGTGCGTTTTTCCGGCCAGACCGCCACCTTCATGGGGATCTGGCCCCTGCCCAATGCCAATTCCCTGGACATGATCAAGCTGGTCCGCACGGAAATGGCGGCCATTGAAAAAGACCTGCCCTCCGGCCTCAAGGGGCGCATCGCCTACGACGCCACGGCCTACATCGACAATGCCATCGACGAGGTGCTCAAGACCCTGGGCGAGACCCTGCTCATCGTGATCGTGGTCATCTTCCTCTTCCTCGGCTCCCTGCGCTCGGTGCTGATCCCGGTGGTGGCCATCCCCCTGTCCCTGATCGGCGGCCTTTTCCTGATGCAGATCTTCGGCTTCAGTATCAATCTGCTCACCCTGCTGGCCATCGTCCTCTCGGTGGGACTGGTGGTGGACGATGCCATCGTGGTGGTGGAAAACGTCGAACGCCACCTGGGCCAAGGCAAGTCGCCGCTGGACGCGGCCCTGCAGGGAGCCCGCGAGCTGGTGGGGCCGATCATCGCCATGACCATCACCCTGGCCGCGGTCTACGCGCCCATCGGCTTCCAGGGCGGGCTCACCGGCTCGCTCTTTCGGGAATTCGCCTTCACCCTGGCCGGAACGGTGACGATCTCCGGGGTGGTGGCCCTGACCCTGTCGCCGATGATGTCGGCCAAGCTGCTGAAACCGGGCCTTGCGGAGCACGGCCTGGCAGGCAGGATCGCCCGCGGCTTTGCCCGGCTGCGCGGGGTCTATGGCCGCCGGCTGGATGCCACCCTTGCGGCCAGGCCGGCGGTCTATACGGTCTGGCTCGTCATCAGCCTGCTTGCCATCCCCATGTTCTCCATGTCGGCCAAGGAATTGGCTCCCAACGAGGACCAGGGAGTCATCTTCGGCATCGTGGACGCAGCGGCCAACTCCACCCTGGACCAGACCAGCGCCTTTACCGGCGCCGCCAACAAGATCTTTCTCGCCGTGCCGGAAACGGACTTCACCTTCCAGCTCACCCAGCCCACTTCCGGGTTCAGCGGTCTGGTCACCAAGCCCTGGGACCAGCGGCAACGTTCGGTATTCGAGATCATGCCCGAGGTGCAGCAGAAGCTCCAGGCCCTGCCCGGCATCCGGATCTTCCCGGTCTTGCGGCCCGCCCTGCCCGGCGGCGGCCAGTTTCCGGTGGAATTCATCCTGGCCTCCACCGCCGAACCCACCCAGATCCTGGAATTCGCCCAGAAGATCCAGCAGAAGGCCATGCAGAGCGGGATGTTCGCCTTCCCGCCGATCATCGACATGAAGATCGACCAGCCCCAGGCGGAGTTTATCATCGACCGCGACAAGGTGGCGGATCTCGGCCTCAGTCTGGAGCAGGTGGGCGCGGACCTCGGGGCCATGGTGGGCGGCAACTTCGTCAACCGCTTCGACATTGCCGGCCGCAGCTACAAGGTCATCCCCCAGATCGCCCGCATCGACCGGCTCAACCCGGAGCAGCTGCAAAAGATCCACATCAGCGGGCCGAACGGCCAGCTGGTGCCGCTTGCCACCGTGGCCACGATCAAGAATTCCACGGTGCCCCGCTCCCTGAACCGCTTCCAGCAGCTGAACGCGGTCAAGATCAGCGGCGTTTCGGTGCGCCCCCTGGACGAGGCGTTGCGCTATCTGGAGGACGAGGCCGCCAAGATCCTGCCCCAGGGCTATGTGCTTGACTACACCGGCGAGTCCCGCCAGCTGCGGAGCGAGGGCAACAAGTTCCTGCCCGCCTTCGCCCTGGCCGTGGTCCTGATCTTCCTGGTCCTGGCCGCCCAGTTCAACAGCTTCCGCGACCCCTTTGTCATCCTGGCCGGCTCGGTGCCCCTGGCCATGTTCGGCGCCCTGATCTTCACCTTTCTCAAGATCCCCGACCCCAACACCCCCTTCTGGACCCAGGGCTGGACCACCACCCTCAACATCTATTCCCAGGTGGGGCTGGTGACCCTGGTGGGGCTGGTGGCGAAAAACGGCATCCTCATCGTCGAGTTTGCCAACACCCTCCAGGAGCAGGGGCAGGCCAAGCTGGCCGCCATCCGGGAGGCCTCCCTGACCCGCTTGCGCCCCATCCTCATGACCAGCACCGCCACGGTGGCCGGCCATTTCACCCTGACCCTGGTCAGCGGCGCCGGGGCCGCGGCCCGGAATTCCATCGGTCTGGTCCTGGTGGGGGGCATGGCCGTGGGCACCCTCTTCACCCTCTTCGTGGTGCCTTCCATCTACATGCTGGTGGCCCGCGACCATGGGCAGGACCGGAGGCCGGAGGCCGATCCCGGC
>DASWIU010000002.1:0-4416 GCA_036397515.1 Desulfurivibrionaceae bacterium
GCCGTGCGCCAACGCTCTTTATTTAAGACATCTCCCCCGGCAAAAAAGTTCGCATTAGCCGTTATAATAATAAAATAATGTCGCCATTTGGATGACCAGAACGGCATAAAGAGCCGTAACAAAAGGATAAAGAAAGCACAGGTTATTTCGTAACGGCTCCTAATTTTCCAGCGGCAGCCTTCCGGGGCCGCTCTTCCTTCACTTTCCCGCCTCTGCCCTCATACAGGTAGGTCAGCTTGTCGCCCTTGACCCCGATCCGCACGCTGCCCCCCTTGGCCAACCGGCCAAAGAGCAGCTCTTCGGTCAAGGCATCCCCCACCTCTTGCAGGATAAGCCGCCGGAGCGGCCGCGCCCCGAATTCCGGGGCATAGCCCTTGGCAGCCAGCCAGGTCCGGGCGCCGGGGCTAAGGCTGATCGTCACCTTACGCTCGGCCAGCTGCGCCTGCAGCTCCACGATCATCTTGTCCACGATCCGCTCCATGAGCCCGGCATCCAAGGAATTGAAGGTAATGGTCGCGTCCAGCCGGTTTCTAAACTCCGGCGAGAAGAGATTTTTCACCGCCCGGTCATTGCGCCCCCTGCTGTCCCCGGTAAAACCGATAGTCCGCTCGCTCAGCTCGCGGGCTCCGGCATTGGTGGTCATGATCAGGATCACGTTGCGGAAATCCGCCTTGCGCCCGGCATTGTCGGTCAGGGTCGAATGGTCCATGACCTGGAGCAGGATGCTGAACAGGTCCGGATGGGCCTTTTCGATCTCGTCGAGCAGGAGCACGCAGTACGGGTGCTTGCGGATGGCGTCGGTGAGCAGTCCGCCCTGGTCGAAGCCGACATAGCCCGGAGGCGCGCCGATGAGCCGGGAAACCGCATGCTTTTCCATGTACTCGCTCATGTCGAAGCGCTCAAAATGGATGGACAGCGACGCGGCCAGCTGCTTGGCGACCTCGGTCTTGCCGACCCCGGTGGGTCCGGCAAAGAGGAAGGAGCCGGTGGGCCCCTCCTTCTGCTTGAGGCCCGCCCGGGAACGCTTCACCGCCGTGACCAGGGCGCTGAGCGCGTGGTCCTGGCCGAAGATGTTCTTTTTCAAAACCGTGTCCAGCTCCCGGAGATGGCTCAGGTCGGAGCCGCTGACGCTTCTCGCCGGAATTCTCGCCAGGCGGGAGACCACCTTTTCCACATCACGCACCGTCACCGTCCGCCGCTTATCATTGGGGCCGGCGGCCAGACGGAAGGCGGCGCCGATCTCGTCCAGCACGTCAATGGCCTTGTCCGGCAGAAAGCGGTCGGAAATATACCGGCTGGCCAGTTCGGCCGTGGCCTTTACCGCCGACGCCGAGTAGGTGATGTTGTGATGCTCTTCGTAGCGGGGCAGCAACCCTTGCAGGATGGCGTAGGTCTCGGCCACGCTGGGCTCCTCGACGTCGATCTTCTGAAAACGCCGGGACAGGGCGCGGTCCTTTTCGATGTAGTTCTTGTACTCCTCATAGGTGGTCGAGCCGATGCAGCGGAGGCTCCCGGCCTGGAGGGCTGGCTTGAGCAGGTTGGAGGCGTCCATGCTGCCGCCGCTGGTTGCCCCGGCCCCGACAATGGTATGGATCTCGTCGATAAAGAGAATGATGTGCGGCTCTTTTTCCACCGCGGAGATCACCGCCTTGAGCCGCTGCTCAAAGTCGCCCCGGTACTTGGTGCCGGAGAGCAGCCCCCCCATGTCGAGAAGCCTGATCTCCACCCCCTGCAGCAGATCCGGCACCTTGCCTTCGTGCACCTGCAGGGCCAGCCCTTCGGCAATGGCGGTTTTCCCTACGCCCGGCTCGCCCACCAGCAGCGGGTTGTTCTTGCGCCGGCGGCACAGGGTCTGCATCACCCGCTTCAGTTCAGCGGTCCGGCCGATGAGGGGATCGATCAACCCCTGGGCAGCCCGCTCGCTGAAGTTGATGGTGTATTTTTCCAAGGCCTCGTTTTCCTTGGTTTTTTCAGCGCCCTTCTCCTCCGGCTTCTTTTCTTCCTGGGGCTTTTCCTCCCTTTCCAGGCCGTGGGAGAGATATTCGGTCACGTCCAGCTTGCTGATCCCTTCGGAATGGAGGAAGTACACGGCAAAGGACTCGGCCTCGGCGAATATGGCGGCCAGCACATCCCCGGCATCCACCTCTTTTTTGCCGCAGCTCTGCACATGGGCGATGGCCCGCTGCAAGACCCGGTTGAAGCCCAGGGTCTGAATGGGGTCGTGGGCAATCCCTTCCCGAACCATGGGCAGGTTGGAGGCGAAAAACTCCTCCAGCCGTTTCTTCATCCCCTCGGGATCACCGCCGCAGACCGCAATGGCCCGGGCGGCCAGCTCGTCATCCAGCAGCCCGTAAAGAATATGTTCCACCGTGACATGTTCGTGTCTCCGGATCTTTGCCTCCCGGATGGCTCGCACCAGGGCTATTTCCAACTTCGCATTTATCATCTCGCGCTCCTCACGGGAAACCCGTTATATTTTGTATCTATGCCTTTTCAAGGGAACATTTCAAAGGGTATTCATTCTTGCGGGCCAGGTCGTGGACCATGATCACCTTGGTTTCCGCCACATCGCGCGGGTACACTCCGGCCACCCCCACCCCCTGCTCATGGACATTGAGCATGATCAGGGTCGCCGCTTCCGCGCTCTTCTGAAATACCGTTTCCAACACCATGACCACGAAATCCATGGTGGTATAGTCGTCATTGTGCAGCAGCACCTTGTACATGGAAGGGCGCTTGGTCTGCTGCTTTTTTTCGGTTACGACCGCGCCTTCGCTCTCCCTGCCCGCACTGCCCATGCTTCCTTTGCTCCCCATACCATCGATCCCGGCCATTTCTGTTTGATAACAATAATCATCTTTTTTTGATCCGCACGCCCGTCGCCCATCTTTTTAACCGGGCGGGCCTTATCCGGCCACCACCCCTTGTCGGGCGCGGGCCGGAGCCTGAAGGACGGAGAAAAGAAAATCCTCCAGAATCAGATATTCCGGCAGCCCGGAGCCTTTCAGCCGGTATTCCGCCGTCAGCAGGCCGGTCCGGGCCTGGCTCAAGGCCGCCAGAGTAAAACGCTCTGCCTGCTGAAAGCTCTTGTAAACGGCAAAGGGATGGCCGGCCAGCGCCTTCTGCCGCGGGCCAAGCCCCTCTTGCAACCGGGGCAGCAATCCTTTTTGAAAGGCGGCATAGGAGATCCCCTCGGGATAGGCAAAGGCGGGATGCTCGATGATGGCGCGCACCAGCAGCAGCTTGCGCAGAAAATTCCGCAGCCCCGCCACCACGATGAGCGGATGCACCCCGTTTTCCTGCAAACGCTGGGCGATGGTCAGGGAGGCGGCCAGGTCATGGTTGCCAAAGGCCTCGTTCAATTCGTACAGGGCCTCTTCCCGGGTCCGGCCGACCATGGCGTTGAGATCGTCCATGGTGATGGTCTCCGCCTCGCCCACGGACAGGGCGAGTTTTTCCGCCTCCATGGCCACGGCCACCGGCTGGAAGCCCACCCGCTCCAACAGCACCGGCAAGGCCCGGGGCTCCAGCTTTTTGCCGAACCGGGCCAGACTCTGCTGGACGATCTCCTTGAGCAGGGCTTCCTGATCCTTGCGCGCCGCGGAACTTGCCCCGGTATCCACGGAAAGGTCAATCACCACGCAGTTTTTTTCCAGGTACTTGAAGAGCTTCTTGCGCTTGTCCGCCGCCTCGGCCACCAGAATCAGGGTGTTGCCCGGGGGAATCCCGGTCTCCAGGGTGGCCATCAACAGCTCCGCCCCATCGACCTTGGCTGCGGCCACCGGGCCGCCCCCGTCGCTTGCCGCGCAGGCCTCCTGCACCCAGGCAAGCTCATCGGGCTTGGCAAAACCGAACAGCTCCTGCCAGCGGCCGGGCGTACAGGCGGCCAGTTCCTCTTTCTCCCAATCCGCAGGGGCAAGATCGGCCAGGGCCAGCATCTGGGTCAGAAACCGCAGAGCCTTCTTAGGCTCTTTTGCCTCCCAGCCCTTGCGCGCCTTGTCCCAGAGGGCGCCGGCCACCACCTTGGAGTAGAGGATCTGGGAGTCCATCACCCGGAGAACCTGCCTGGCGCCGAACAGGCTATAGGTCTTGAGCATATTGATCGTGGCGCCCACCTCTTCCTGGTCGCCATCGATGATCTTGAGGCTGTTCAGGCGGAGGGCCTCATCGGGCAGCAGGCGGCAGACCAGATCATTGGCAATCTCCTGGCAGAGATAGCGCTCACCAAAGAGCAGATAGACCGGCACGATTTCCCCGCGTTCCACACCCTTGAGCAGCGCAGGCACTTCCTGTCGTTTATAAACCGCCATCCATTTTTCCTTATTTGGTTACCAAGCAACCCCAACCAAGTCTTTTGTTTTCATGCAGTTAAAATCCCATTGGCACGCAGCCGAGCACCGGAGAGGCTGCCGAAAA
>DASWIU010000003.1:0-2810 GCA_036397515.1 Desulfurivibrionaceae bacterium
CCGGCAAAGGCGGCGACATACTGCATGGGCGCCGGATCGGAGGCGCAGGCTGCTACCACGGTGGTGTATTCCATGGCGCCGTGCTTACGGAGCGCTTCAACCACCAGGGCCACCGTTGATTTCTTCTGGCCGATGGCCACATAGACGCAGTGGACGTCGGTGTATTTCTGGGCGATGATCGCGTCAACGCAGAGGGCGGTCTTGCCGATCTGACGGTCGCCGATGACCAGTTCGCGCTGGCCGCGGCCAACCGGAGTCATGGCGTCAACCGCCTTGGCGCCGGTGTAGCAGGGCTCATGGACGGACTTTCTGGCAATAACGCCGGGGGCCAAAACCTCGATCTTGGAGCTGTGCTTGGCATTGAGCGGCCCCTGGCCGTCAATGGGGGTGCCCACGCCGTCAACGACGCGGCCTTCCATCTCGGGGCCAACGGGAACCTCGGCAATACGACCGGTACGTTTAACGGTGTCGCCTTCCTTGATCTTCCGCACGTCGCCAAGGATCGCGCAGCCGACATTGTCCGCTTCCAGGTTCAAGGCGATGCCCAGGATGCCGCTGGGGAACTCCAGCAACTCCATGGCCATGCACTTCTCAACCCCGTACACACGAGCGATACCGTCACCAACGGAGATTACGGTGCCGGTTTCACTCAGATCAACTTTACTTTCGTAATCCTTGATCTGCCCCTTGATAATTTGACTGATCTCTTCGGCTTTGATCTGCATTTGTCTTATACACTCCCCTTAATGGATTCTTTTAAACCAGCCAGCTGTGATTTGATGCTTCCATCGAGCACCAGATCACCGACCTTGGCCACAATCCCGCCGATAATGGACGGATCGATTTGTGCCGTAAGGACGACCTGCTTGCCGGTTATTTTTTCCAATGTTGCCTTAACCTTTGCACTGAGTTCGGGGGTCAGCTCCATGGCCGAAACCACCGTCCCCTGGCACATATTGTTATCCGCATCGACCATCGCCTGGAATACCGCGGCGATATCGGGCAGGATATTCGCCCGTTTTTTCTGCACCAGCAGCTTGAAGAAATTGCCCAGAACCTGGGAAACCTGCATGGAGGTGAGAAGATGCTCCATGACCTTCTCCCGCGCCTCAACCGGATAGAGCGGGTTGGTCAGGGCGTCGGCCACCTCGGGCATGCCGGCAAAGAGCTCGGCCATGGCATTGAGGGTCTTGGTGAACTCCGCGAAGGCATTGCCTTCCTTGCCCACGGCAAACAACGCCTTGGCGTATCGTTTGGCTAATACTGTGTTCTTCACTGAATACCTCCCACCTTATCAAGAGACAGCTCAACCATCCTGCTCTGATCCGCAGGCTGAATATTCTTTTTGATCAACTCTTCCGCCAGCAGCACGGCCTGTTCGGCAATCTCGCCCTTCAAACGGGTCTTGGCCTCGGCCAACTCATGGGCCACGGCCATCTCCGCCTGGCGCTTGATGTCACCCGCATTGCGTTCGGCATCGGCAATGATCTTTGCCTTTTCTGCCTCACCCTGCTTGACCGCCTCGGTGATGATACTGTTCACCTCCTCGTCGAGCCTGGCAAGTTTGGCTTCGGCCTCCTTGTACAGCTGCTCGGCTTCGGCCTTCCGGGATTCCAGGGCTTCCAGCTGATCCTTGATCCCCTCCCGCCGACTGCTCAAGCCATCGGCAAAGGGTTTCTTCAGAAAAAACACCAGAATAAAGGCCAGGCCGGCGAAGTTCGTGGTCCGCCACAAAAGATCCAGCCACTTCTCCCTGGGAATAGCGCCATCGCCGGAGGCATATGCCGCAGCGGCAAAAGCCAGCACGAGAAGCATCGACAAAGCGGCCGTGCCGGTTTTTTTCCAAGATACATTTTTCATTTACAGAGCCCTCCCCAAAACCTTGCCCGCCATCTCGCCGGCAAAACCGGAGATCTGGCCCTGCAGCTCGGCCTGGGCCGCGGCAAACTGCTTTTCTATCTCGGCGAGCTGCCCGGTCTTCTGCGCGTCAACCTCCTTGCGGATTCCAGCCAGTTTTTCCGTGCTTTCGGCAAGGGCCGCATTGCGGGCAGTCTCGTACTCTTTTTTGGCCCTGACCCTGGCATCCTTCATCTTCAGGCCAAACTCATCGAGCCGCAACACCGTGTTCTTCTTGAATTGATCAATGCCCTCATCCAGGCCGGTGATCTTTTTCTGCCGCTCTTCAATAATCGTGCGGATCGGTTTGTACAAAACTGCATTCAGAACGACAATAAGCAAGAGCATATTGACAATCTGAATGAGCATGGTCAGGTCGATGGTAATCATTACTGGCCCCCGTTTTTCTTTACTATTAATATGTGAAAAATTCTTTGTCTGTTCGCATGAAATGAATGCCTGTTCATTAACAATTGAACGGTTCTAATCGAATTTTTTTGGCCTGTCAATACATTTCCCCGTAGCTTTTTTCCCGGTTTTTTCCCTGGGTATTTCTACAGAAATAGAACCCAACAGGTTGTTGTATTACATAATTACGAAGCAGCTTTGGCTCCCTGTCCGGCGATGATGGAGGGCACCGCCGAAAGCGCCTCCGGCAATTTATCCGCCATGGTCCCTCCGGCCTGGGCCATGTCCGGGCGGCCGCCCCCGCTGCCGCCCACCATGGCCGCCACCTCTTTGACAATCTGGCCGGCATGGAACCGGGTGTTCAGATCCTTGGTGACCATGGCCAGCAGGCTCACCTTGCCTTCGAAGACGCCGCCTAAAACCGCGATGCCGCTGCCCAGCGCGTCCCGCACCTTGTCGCCGACCTCGCGCATGGTTTTCGGCGAATCCATGGCGATCTGGGCGAC
>DASWIU010000004.1:0-5811 GCA_036397515.1 Desulfurivibrionaceae bacterium
GTTGAGCGCAATTCATCCATGAAGTCCCGGCGCGCCAGGTGTTCCTGGATGGTCTCGGGGGTATAGAGCGTGCCCCGCGGATTGAGGGCGGTTGCCGAGGCCGCGACCACCTCGGCCGCAAGGGGAATATCCGCGGTGATCACCAGATCGCCCGGATCAAGGCTGTCGATGATCCGGGCGTCCGCGACATTGAAGCCCGCCTTGACCTGCACGGTTTTGATAAAGGGCGAGCGCGGGATTTTCAGGCAGTGGTTCGCCACCAGGATGCTCTCCACCTGCCTCCGCTCCGCGGCCCGGAAGAGGATTTCCTTTATTGGCCCGGGGCAGGCGTCGGCGTCGATCCAAATGCGCATGGTCTGGGTTTGGCTCTTTTTTCTCAAGGATATTCGGGGCGGGATTCTCTTTTTTGAATATCGCCCCGAATATCGTCCGACTGGATTATCCCGCAGGGGATTATTTCTGGATCACCCATCTGCCATTATTGTCCCGGCAGGCCAGGGAGACCACCTTTTCCGGACGGCCGTCCACGGTGGCGAGGATCTCCGCCTCCCGGCATACCTGGCCGGACGGCTGCTTGTAGGCAGGTCGTGGCGTCACGGTGTAGGAGCGGTTGGTGTCCGGGTTGACCCAATGGGTGCTCTGATTGGAAGGCGCAGTCTCGTATACCTGATTGAGTCGCGACTGGTCGTATTTGTCCATTTCGTTGCCGACGATATAGCCCAGCAGGCCGCCCACTGCCGCGCCGATCAAGGTTCCCTCGGTGCTGCGACCGATGGCCTGGCCGGCTATGGCGCCGCCTGCCGCGCCGATAGCCGCGCCGCTTGTTCCTTTCGAGGTGCCGGCGCACCCGGAGGTGATCAGCATGAAAATAATCGCCACTGCCGCCATCTGTAGCCCATGGTTTTTCTGCATTGTGATCTCCTTGTCTGGTTGAGTTTTCTCTCTGGGGCAAGTCTTACGCCGCAACAGGGATGCTCTCCCGCCCGCGGCGCTTGGTATTTTCGCTTTCTGCCATTTCTGCCATTTGTAAAATGATATAACGCTTAACGTTAAAGGTCAATGGCGGGAACTTGGTCTGGCTCGGGTTCATCCCGGAGCAGGCGTTACGTTCCCTGACCGGCCGGACGCCAACAGCGAAATACTGGAGGGAGCAAGCAAGGCGGCAGGGTGAGGCCGGGAAGGGCTCAGGTCTTGCCCCGGAAGAGATGGTGGGCCAGTGGGCCTTTGCCTTTGCCGAGGGCAAGGCCGGCGCTTTGCCGCAGGACGGTATCCATGAAGGCCACCGCCTTGAAAAAGGCGTCCTGGTCATTGCCGTGGAGCAGATGGTAGGCAGCAAAGGCAGAGGCAAAGGTGCAGCCGGTGCCGTGGGTATTCTTGGTAGGGAGCCGCGCATGTTGGGCCGTGAGGATCCGCGGGCCTGATTCTTGCCGAAGGATCAGGAAATCCTCCACTTCCCCGGCCTGTTCCCGGATATGCCCCCCGGTGAGGACAATGGCTCGCAGTTTGGGGGAGCGGGCAAGCAGGGCGGTTGCCGCTTCCACCGCTGCCTGGGGCGTTTCGAGGTCCCGGCCCGCCAGGATTGCCAGCTCGGGGAGGTTGGGGGTAAGGACCGTGGCAAGGGTGAGCAGGGCGTGCAGGCCGCTATTTTTCTCGGTTTTCCGGAAGAGTTCGTGTCCGTCGCTGGCCGTAAGCACCGGATCGCAGATGATCTCGCCGGAAAAATCATGCAGGGCCTCGGCCATTGCCCCGGCGATTTCGTCGGTGCCGAGCATGCCGGTCTTGACGTGGCTGACGGGCAGATCGGCCAGCACCAGCTCGATCTGTTTCTTGACAAACTCCGGGGCAACGGGCAGGCAGGAGGAAACGCCGAGGCTGTTCTGGGCGGTGAGGCAGGTGATCGCCGCCCCGCCATAAACGCCGATGGCGGTGAAGGTCTTAAGATCCGCCTGGATGCCGGCCCCGCCCGAGGGATCGGAACCGGCAATGCTCAGGATTGCCCGCGAATTATGCCGGGTCGGGAGGCGAATTTCCGTGGCCATGGGGGAGTCCGTTTTTCAGGAGCAGCCGCAGTTTGGGGTGCAGCCGCCCTTGCCGCCCGTGCTGCCCGAAGAGCAGCCGCAGCCGGCGCCCTCGGCGGCCGGGGTGTCGATGGAAAGCAGGGTGATCCGGTAGGTGATGTCCTGCCCGGCCAGCGGGTGATTGAAGTCAACGGTCACGGTTTCCGCACCAACCGCGAGCACCGTGGCCGGCACCTTGTGTTGCTCGCCATCCTTTTCCATGTTCAGGCCGAGGATCATCCCCGGTGCGATGGCCTGGTCGGCAAGACCCTGACGGCTTACGGTCACGACCAGCTCCTCGTTTTTCAGGCCGTAGGCATCCTGGGCCGCAACGGTGATGCTCTTGGTTTCCTGGGGCGCCATACCCAGCAGCGCTTGCTCAAAGGCGGGCAGCACAGAGCCGGTTCCCAGCTGAAATTGCAGGGGGCCGGTATCCTGGGAGGAATCAAATTTTTCCCCGGAGGGCAGCAGCCCATCGTAGATAATGGTGACGGAGTCGTTTTCGGAAACTCGCTGCATGGTGGTTACTCCTCTATCTTTCTGTAATTGCGGTAGGGTTGATGGCATATATGCCGCAGGGGGCTTGGGTCAAGGGCGGCCATGGGACAGCCACCACTTGAGGCCAAGCAGCAGCAACGGGGCCAGATGGAACAGAAGGTCAAAGATGTCAATCGGCCGATGGAGCTGGCCGTTTTTCAGCATAAGGATCTTTTCCACCACATGCGGCATGGGGTGAAACGGCGCCAGCAGCATGAAAATCGCAAAAACGATCAGAACCGGAAAGGGAAGTTGGTCGAGGAACTGGAGCATGGTCAGGCCTTGGCGCTTTCCAGGTTCGCGGTGCGCACCTTCAGTTTGCCGATGAGATGCCCCACCGTGGTCTTGTGCGCCGCAGTGGGTTTCTCGTCCTTGTCGTCGGTGCTGAAATCGGTGGTTTCAAAGCCGTAGAGCAGTTTTTCGAGTCGGGAGCCATAGGCGCTTATGGCCTCTTTGGCTGTCAGATAGAGGCTTTCGTAAGGAAATGGCTGCTCGAAGTCGCAGAGTTTGGTGTCGATGAACTTGTGCAGCCGGGCAATATCCCCTTTGCTGTTGCCATAGTAGATGTCGCAGGTGTTGAGGAGATCGATGAGTATGCGGTGCAGATCCTCTGATTTTATGGTTTTCTGGCCGCCCGCGGCGCTGAAAAGCAGCTTGATGGCCCGGACAAAACCCTTCAGCCCCATGAAGAAATCGGTGGTTTTTTCGGCGGCAATAGTGCTGGGGCTTACCGGAGAGCCTGGCGCGCTGAGTTGACGTTTCAGCTCCGGGATGATGGTGTTTTTCATGGTGTAATGGAAGGTCCGCGTTTCTTCCAGAACTATGGGGAGCACTTGGATCTGCTTCAGGCTCTGCGCCTTGTTCCGCAGGCCGACCAGGTTTCTGGACAGGCTGGCGGAAATGGCTTCGATTCTTGCCAGAATCCCCGAGGCCGGTGCTTCCCGCAGACTGGCCAACTCTTGCTGTATCTTGTCCACCACCGCAACCTCCCCCGGGAGATTTTTCAGGAAAAATTCAATGAATTCCTTGAGTTGGTCCGTGGCGGCCATGGCCACCTGGAGATTGTGATCGACGACGGCTCGGGCGATCCCGGAGAAATCGTTCAGGTCGATATTCCGGATCCTTTTTTCCAGATCAATGGACTGGGTATGATAGTCATGCAGGGTGGGGGCATCGCCCTGGCCGCTTTCGTCCTTGACCATGCGGTAAAAATGGTAGCCCTCATCCACCATTTCCGCGGTTCGTCTGCCGAGCGACCTGGCCAGGGGGAGCAGGCCTCGGACCGAGAGGTGTTCCCGCAGGGCTTTGTCCGCGCCGGTTAAAAGGGTGACCTGCTCGCGCCAGTTTTCTACGGTTTTTTGATAGGTGGCGCATTCTTGCACGATTTGTTGCGCCTGGCCGACAGCCTTGCCGGGTTGAATGGTCTTGCGGCGGATATCGATATCCAGGGCGCCCAGTTCGTTTTCACATTTTTCAATATGCGTGAGGATTTTTTTTGCTTTTGCGGGCTGTTGATCCCGGATCTCGGCCATGATGTCCGGCAGGCCGAGAAAGCCCAGGATGTGAAGGTAGTTGTTGAAATTGCAATCCTGCCATTGGGTTACCCGGGGGTCGGTGGAGAGGGCAAGGGTTTCTTTTTTCTGTGCGGCCAGAGCCTCTTTGGCTTGGCTGATAACGGTTTCGGCCTGGGCAAGCGTGGCGGATTGGCCTTGGCTCGGCCCTGCGGGGGGCGGGTCGAGCTTGGGCTGCATGGAGGCAAAGGGCACGGGGGTGATCATGACTTGTAGCTGTATCCGAAGGTCGAAAAATAAAAAATGAGTTGTTGTGTCGTTGCGTCGGGGGCGGTTTTTCCCACGGCGCAGGAAACCTAAAAAAATAGTCTTTTTCCCCAGGATATGCTACTTTAATTTTTTTTATACATGTCGGGACCAGATATTTTTGGATGCCCCTCTGTGTCGCAACCACTTGACAAGATAGAAGGATAGGCATATTTTGCCTGTTTTTCAGGTGGCCGCCATGGAACTGGTCTGTGAAAAATATAAGGAAAAGGTTGATTCCGAAAAGGCCGTCTGCCGGAGGCCCACGGAATATTGTAAATTCAGGAGCGCCTGTCTGCTTTATTTCCTGGCCAGGGAAAAAGCTGGGGAGGAGAAAAAAGAGACCCAGGACTTGGACGGAGAGGGCGAGTAAACAATGCCTGCCGTGGTGGGAGAATTATGAGTGTGCTGCGATTTGACAAGGGAGGCGGCCTGTTGCCGGCCATTGCCCAGGACCACCTGACCAGGGAGGTTCTCATGCTTGCCTATATCAATGAAGAGGCTTGGCAAAAAACCCTGGAAACAGGCAAGGTCCATTACTGGAGCCGTTCCCGCAACCAGCTCTGGCTCAAGGGGGAGACCTCCGGGCATGTGCAGCTGGTAAAAGAGATCCTGGTTGACTGCGACGCGGACACCGTGGTTTTTTTGGTGGAACAGCTGGGCGGCGCCGCCTGCCACAAAGGGTACCGGAGCTGTTTTTTCAGAAAGGTGCAGGGCAGCGGGCTTGAGGTAAACGATACGCCGGTTTTTGATCCCGGGAAGGTCTATAAAAAATGAACATCTTGAAACTGGGTATCCCCAAGGGCAGTCTCGAAAAGGCCACCGTTGAGCTTTTTGAAAAGTCGGGCTGGCGGATCAAACTCTCCTCCCGCAATTATTTCCCGGAGGTGGATGATCCGGAATTGTCCTGCTCCATCTGCCGCCCCCAGGAAATGTCCTGCTATGTGGAAAAAGAGGTGCTGGACGCAGGCATCACCGGCAAGGACTGGACCTTGGAGAACGAATCCGACATCGTGGTGGTGGCCGATTTGATCTATTCCAAGGTCAGCAGGCGGTCGACCCGCTGGGTTATCGCCGTGCCAGGGGACTCCAAGATCCAGCGGCTTGAGGATCTGGAAGGCAAGAAGATCGCCACCGAGCTGGTGGGTTATACCCGGAAATTCTTTGCCGAAAAGGGGATCAATGTCGATATCTCTTTTTCCTGGGGCGCCACCGAGGCCAAGGTCGTTTCCGGGCTGGCAGACGCCATCGTCGAGGTCACCGAGACGGAAAGCACCATCCGGGCCCATGGCTTGCGGATCATCCACGAGCTGATGACCTCCAACACCCAGTTCATCGCCTCCAAGGCTGCCTGGGCCGATCCCTGGAAGCGGGAGAAGATCGAGAACATCGCCCTCCTG
>DASWIU010000005.1:0-4398 GCA_036397515.1 Desulfurivibrionaceae bacterium
AAAGACGCGGGAACTGTTTGAGGGCGAAGCCCGAGTTTTTCCGCGTCCCGCCCTCGGCGAGAAGCAAGGGAAGCCCGCAGGGCCAGGACTGGCTGGGGTGCCTTTTTCTTGTTTCTTCTTTTGGGCACGCAAAAGAAGAAAGAGAGAACAGGGAAAGATCAGCGGAAGACACCCGCCGAAACTATTACCCTATGGCGTCCACGATCGCATTAAAGGTGGCGCTGGGCCGCATGGCCTGCACAACCTTTCCCCGATCCGGCCGATAATACCCACCGATATCCACCGGCTGCCCTTGGGCCGCATTCAACTCGGCGACAATCGCTGCCTCGTTGTCGCCGAGCGCCTGCGCCACCTTGGCAAAGCGCGCCTGCACCTCTTTATCCTTGCTCTGCCCGGCCAACGCCTGCGCCCAGTAGAGGGCCAGATAAAAATGGCTGCCCCGGGTATCCCGCTCTCCCACCTTGCGGGACGGGGATTTCTCGTTTTCCAGGAACTTGCCGATGGCCTCATCCAGCGTCTCGGCAAAGAGCAGCGCCTTTTCGTTTTTAAAGGTGGCATGGATATGCTCAAAAGAAGGCACCAAAGCGCAGAATTCCCCCAGGGAATCCCAACGCAGATGCCCTTCCCGCAAAAACTGCTCCACATGCTTGGGCGCCGAGCCGCCGGCCCCGGTCTCGAACATGCCCCCGCCGTTCATCAGGGGGACGATGGAGAGCATCTTGGCGCTGGTGCCCAGCTCCAGGATGGGGAAGAGGTCGGTGAGATAGTCGCGCAGCACGTTGCCGGTAACGGAGATGGTATCCTCGCCCTTTCTGATTCTTTCCACCGAGAAGCGCATCGCCTCCTCCGGCTGCCTGATCCGGATATCCAGGCCGCTGGTGTCGTGCTTTGGCAGATAGCTCTTCACCTTGGCGATCAACTCTGCGTCGTGGGCCCGGTGGGCGTCCAGCCAGAAGATCGCCGGGGTGCCGGTGGCCCTGGCGCGGCTCACCGCCAGCTTGACCCAATCCTGGATCGGCGCATCCTTGGTCTGGCAGCCGCGGAAGATGTCGCCCGGCTCCACCTGTTGCGCCAGCAGGGTCTCGCCGGAGGCGACATCCACCAGGCGGATCGTTCCCTTGCCCGGGGCGAGAAAGGTCTTGTCGTGGGAGCCGTACTCCTCGGCCTTTTGCGCCATCAGCCCGACATTGGCCACCGAGCCCATGGTGGCGGGATCAAAGGCGCCATGGACTTTGCAATCCTCCACCACCTCCTGGTAGATCGTGGCATAACAGCGGTCCGGCACCATGGCCAGGGTGTCGTGCAGCTGGTCGTCCGCCCCCCACATTCGGCCGCCGTCCCGGATCACCACCGGCATGGAGGCGTCGACGATCACGTTGTTGGGGACATGGAGATTGGTGATGCCCTTGCTGGAATCCACCATGGCCAGTTCGCAGTTTGTCTTATAGGTCGCCTGGATGTCCGCCTCGATTGCTTGCCGCTCTGCCTCGGGCAGGGTCTGGATCTTGGCGTAGAGATCGCCAAGGCCGTTGTTGACATTGACCCCCAGCTCCTTGACGATCGCACCGTGTTTGGCAAAAACATCCCTGTAAAACACGGAGACGCAGTGGCCGAACATTACAGGGTCCGAGACCTTCATCATGGTGGCCTTGAGATGGAGGGACAAAAGCAGGCCGTCCTTTTTCGCCGCCGCAATCTGCTCGGCATAGAATTGCCGCAGGCTCGCCACATTCATCACCGAGGCATCGAGGATCTCGCCTGCCAGCAGCGGCAACTTCGCCTTGAGCACCGCGACCCCGCCATCGTCGGCGACAAACTCGATCCGCGCCTCGCAGGCACTGGGGAGCGTCAGCGACTTTTCGCTGCCGTAGAAATCGCCCGCCGTCATATGCGCCACCCGGGTTTTCGACTCGGCGGGCCACGGCTTCATCATCCGGTGCGGATTTTTCTGGCCGAACCGTTTCACCGAGGCTGCCGCCCGCCGGTCGGAATTTCCTTCGCGCAGGACCGGGTTGACGGCGCTGCCCAACACCTTGGCGAATCGGGCCTGCAGCTCTTTTTCCGCCTCGGTTTTCGGCGCCTCCGGGTACTCCGGGATGGCGTAGCCCTTGTCCCGCAGCTCCTTGATCGCCCCTTGCAATTGGGGGATGGAGGCGCTGATATTGGGCTGCTTGATGATATTGGCCTCGGGCTGCTTGACGAGCTTGCCCAGTTCGCCCAGATCATCGGGGATTCTCTGGCTCTCGCTGAGATTTTCCGGAAAATTGGCGATGATTCTCCCGGCCAGGGAGATATCCTTTGTGGTCACGGCAATGCCCGAGCCCTTGGTATAGGCCTGGAGAATCGGGAGCAGGGAATAGGTTGCCAGGGCCGGGGCTTCATCAACTTCGGTGTAGATAATCGTTTGGGTGGTCATATGGTTTCCTTCGTTATTTCTGCGCGCTCGGGGGGAGAAAAATCGGTTTCGCAATCCGTAATCGAAGCTCAAAGCATTAGCATATACGGTCCGGGATTGCAAATATCATGTATGGTTCCCCCCGCCGGGCCCGGCCTGAAGCGGTCTGCCGGCCGGGCCTTTTTCCGACGCTCTCTTTTCTTCCTGTTGCTTTTTGCCGCCCAAGCACCGTAGAATATCTCGAACCGTTCATTTCAGGAGAAAGCGCGCATGGAAACCTGCCTCGCCAGCCTTCCGGCAACAAGGAGCAACAGCCGATGATCATTACCACCACCCCGTCCCTGGATGGCAAAAGAATCTCCGCCTACCTGGGCGTGGTCACCGGCGAGGCCATTGTCGGCGCCAACCTGTTCCGCGATCTCTTTGCCGGCATCACCGATATCGTGGGCGGCCGCTCCGGCGCCTACGAAAAAGAGCTGCGCCGCGCCCGGGAAATCGCCTTTGAGGAGCTGACCACCGCGGCAGGCCAGCTCGGGGCCAACGCCGTGGTTGGGGTGGATATCGACTACGAGGTTTTAGGGGAAAGAAACGGGATGCTCATGGTCAGCGTCAGCGGCACCGCCGTCAAAACGGAGTAGACATCCGCCATGAGCAACCTCCCAAAAACCGTCTCCCCCTTTGTCATCTACCTCTTTCTGGTGATCGGCCTGCTCTCCGCCGTGGCCTTTAGGCTCGTGACCATCATCAACACCTTTTTCCCCGCCCTCCTGCGGCCGGTCTGGTATTTCGGGGTCATCGGCTACATCTTCTTTTTCGCCTACCGCTACAAGATCTCCGAAAAAAGAAAAACCGCCATCCGCGCCAACCGGCTGCTGGAAAAAATCCAGGGCCCGGGCGAGATCACCGCCGAGGACCGGGCGCTCATCGCCTATGTGCTTTCCTCCATCATGAAATCCAAGGAAAACCTCAACTATCTGTTCATCTTTATCCTCTCCATCGCCGCAGTGGGGGTGGATATCCTCCTCGCCCTCCAAGGTCATTGACCGGCAAGCGCTCGGTTCCATCGGCCGGGGAGGTCCACCCGATATTCCCTGTCTCGTTCGGGAAGCACCCACCAAATAGCTTGAATTTTAATATTTTTTCGTTATAACAAGCCCTTGCCGGCCGACACGAAAACCTTCCGAACACTGGATACCGAATGCCATGAAAACGATTCTGGTGGTGGACAACCACCCCGTCACCCTGAAACTGATGACGGAATTCCTGAAAAAACAGGGCCACGAAGTGATCACCGCCGAGGACGGGCTTGCGGCCCTGGAGGTTCTCAAGACGGTAAAGCCGGACATCGTTTTCACCGACCTGATCATGCCCAATATCAACGGGGAAAAGCTCTGCCAGGTTATCCGCAGCCGGGCCGAGCTGAAACAGCTCCATATCGTCATCTACTCGACCACGGTGCTTGAGGATGCAACCAATATCCTGAACCTCGGAGCCGATGCCTGTATCGCCAAGGGGCCGTTCAAGGACACCGAGGCCCATATCGCCCGGGTTATCGAGCATATCGACAACAACACCCTCCAGGAACTGAAGGGCAAGATCCTCGGCGGAGAAGACCTGTACAAACGGCATATCACCACGGAACTGCTGTTTTCCAAGCGGCACTATGAGATTATCTTCAACAGCATGCCCGAAGGGGTGGTGGAATTCACCCCGGACGGCATGATCTTCCAGGCCAATACTGCCGCCCTTGCCCTGTGCGGCCTGCGGGAAGAACATCTGCTGGCCTCCTGTTTTTTTGATCTTTTCAGCGGGGAAAACCGGGAACGGTTGCGCGCCCTGCTGCACAACCCCGGCCACGCCCCGCTGATCATCAACGAAACCGCGCCCATCCTGCTCAACGGCAAAATGGTCACCATCCATTTTCTTCCCAGCAGCGACGAGGCGCACGCCTTTATCATCGCCATCATGCGGGATCTCACCGAAAAGATCACCACCGCCCAGGA
>DASWIU010000006.1:0-1859 GCA_036397515.1 Desulfurivibrionaceae bacterium
GCCGGGATCATTGAAATTTTGCAGGGGGCAAACGGCGGTTACCGTCTGCTGGCCGATCCCTCGGAGATTACCCTGCTTTCGGTCATCGAGGCGATCATCGGCGAGATATCCCTCAACGATTGCGTGGGCCGTCCCGAATCCTGCCGGAGCAGCGCGCTCTGTACCGTGCATCTGGTTTGGAACAAAGCCAACCAGCAGCTCCGCGCAACTCTGCAGGAGGCGAATTTTGCCACCCTGGCGGCGGAAGATGTCTGCTGCCTGACCCCTTTTCCAGAACCGGGCGGCCAGAACCAGCCCCCCGGGAAAAAATAATTTGACCGGGCAAATGCCCGCGATATACAACAAAATAACAGGATTTTTTTTGTCCGACGAAGGAAGACCCCCATGACCGCACTGCCGAAACAGCTCTATTTTTTTTATCGAGACGGCTTCCGCTCCATGGTGGTGGGGAAAACCCTGTGGAAGATCATCGCCCTGAAGCTGTTCATCATGCTTGCCGTTCTCAAACTGTTTTTCTTTCCCAATTACCTGGCAACCAATTTTAACACCGAGCGCGACCGGGCCGGACATGTTCTGGAGAACCTTACCAGAACGTTACCTGCCCGTTGACACTTGTAGATTTGTCTTCGTTTCTTTGCCACATTTTTCAATCATGGCAGGAGTTCGTGCCTGCCGCCAGCACACACAAGGAGGGGTATTGTGGGAGATCAACTATTAACCACGGTGGACTGGGCCAGGGCGCAATTCGCCCTGACCGCCATGTATCACTGGATTTTCGTGCCGTTGACCCTGGGGCTGTCCTTTCTCCTCGCCTTTTTTGAGACCATCTACGTCAAAACCGGCAACGAGGAATGGAAAAAACTGACCAAATTCTGGATGACCCTCTTTGGCATCAACTTTGCCATCGGCATAGCCACCGGCATCATTCTGGAGTTTCAGTTCGGCACCAACTGGTCCAATTACTCCTGGATGGTGGGGGACATCTTCGGCGCGCCCCTGGCCATTGAGGGCATCTTCGCCTTCTTCATCGAGGCCACCTTCTTTGCCGTGATGTTCTTCGGCTGGCAGCGGGTCTCCAAGGGGTTCCACCTTTTTTCCACCTGGATGGTGGCCGTGGGCTCCAATCTCTCGGCGGTCTGGATCCTGGTGGCCAACGGCTGGATGCAGTTTCCCGTGGGCATGGCCTTCAATCCCGACAAGGCCCGCTTTGAGATGCACAATTTCTGGGAGGTCGCCCTCTCCCCGGTGGCGGTGCACAAGTTCACCCACGCCACCAGCTCCGGCTTTCTGCTCGCCGCCCTTTTTGTGGTGGGCATCTCCGGACTCTTTCTTTTGCAGGAGCGGCACCAGAAAATGGCCAAGCGCAGCATGGTGGTGGCCGCTGTTTTCGGCTTCGTCGCCTCCCTCTTTGTCGCCTTTACCGGCGACGAGGCCGCCTTCAGCGTGGCCCAACGGCAGCCCATGAAACTGGCGGCCATGGAAGGCTTGTACGTGGGGCAGGAAAAGGCCCCCATCATCGCCATGGGCGTCGTCAACACCAGCAAGAGGCCGGGCGATGATCTGCCCGCCTTCTACCTGGAGACGAAAATCCCCGGCCTGCTGTCGCTGCTGGCCAACCGCGAGTTCAACAGCTTTGTCCCCGGGATCAATGATCTGGTCTTCGGCAATGCCGAGCGCAATATTGTCGGCGCCGAACAGCGCATGGCCACGGGCAAGATCGCCCTGGCCGAACTGGCCCGCTACAAGTACGCCCGGGAGCAAGGGGATGAGACAGAAGCCGCCGCCGCCCTGGTCCTCTTTGACCAGTACAAGGGCGATCTCGGCTACGGCTACCTGAACCACCCGGCCGAGGCCGCGCC
>DASWIU010000007.1:0-22881 GCA_036397515.1 Desulfurivibrionaceae bacterium
TTCCAGCAGCTCCTTGACCACCGAGGCAGGCCGCTCGACAACCTCGCCGGCCGCGATCTGATTGGCCAGATTTTCCGGAAGAATTCTGATTCTGGACAAGGCTTAGAGCACACTCAGCATGTGAATTTTCAGCCACTCCTCATCCCACCACTCCCGCGGATCGACAAAGATTCCGTTGACCAGGATGCCGAAGTGAAGATGATCGCCGCCGGCCATGCCGGTGGTGCCGGAAAGCCCCACCACCGAGTCCTTCTCGACCATGGCGCCCAGCGGCACCTCGATCTGGCTCAGGTGGGAGTAGAGGCTGAAGATTCCCTGGCCGTGATCCAGAATAACGGTATTTCCGTAGATTCCCAGATACTCGGCAAAAACCACCAGCCCCCGGTTGGCGGCGCCGACCTTGGCATGCTCCAGCGAGGCAATATCAACCCCCAGATGGACCTGCTCATCGATCTTCTCGTTGTTGTAGAGGTAGGTGCGGTGATCGGCATATCCGGCCCGCGGGCTCCCTGCCATCCGCTCGAACCGGCCGTCCCAGAGGCGCTCGGACTGAAATTTCGCGCAGACCTCCAGGATCTTCCGGTAATTCGCCTCCCGAATCTCGTTGTTCACCGTGACGTACTGCTCCACGGGCGTGCCGGAAAGCTCCGGATAATGACTGGCAAACTCCGGCAGCTTGGCGGAGAGAAACCCGTCGCTGATGGTGATCTTGTCGCTGACAATCTTGCGCACATGCAGATTCATGGTGAACGGGGCCTTGGCCTCGTTGCCGGCCTGGTCCTCCGCGACGACAAAGGATTTTTCCAGGGCGGCGATATCGTGGGGCAGTCCCAGGCAGGCGCCATAGATCCCCTCGCCCCGCTTGGGCAGGGCAAAGCCGGGATAGAAGATCTCGTTGATCAGCACGCCGTGCCTGCCCGCCGACTCACTGACCCGGTAGACAACCACCCCGGCCCCGCCGCCCTTGATATACTTGGGCGACTCCAGCACGCTGATTACCGGCGGCTTGGTGTCGATGGTGACCGCCGTGGACTGCACGGTGATGTTACCCCTGAGCCAGTTCCACCAGGAGAAATCCGCCGCCGTCACCACCAGTTCCGCCGAGCCATCCTTAAAGCCGAGGGCTTTGGGGGTTATCTCGATGGCCTCCTCGACTTTCCGCGGCCCGGCCCCGGAGAGATACCCTGCCCGGGGATAGGCCCTTTCCAGCAACACGGCCTTTTTACCCTCCTGCACCAGGGCAACCTCGAGGGAAGAAAGACCACTCTTGGCATCGCCGGCCACCAGGGAAATCTGCCTGGTCAGGCCGATGTGGGTGCCATCCCCATTGAGCACCACCCGCGGCTTTCCCGTCTCCCCCACCAGCCAGAAAAAAGCCGCCAGAGCCAGGGCAAGCAACCCCGTTCCCACAAGGATCAGCGAGGGAAGTACATTTTTGTTTTTTATCGCCTTATCAAACGGATCAAGCTTCATGCATTCATCCTCGTATACAAGCGTCCCCGGACAGGAGACTTATCTCATTGTGACAGCGATGGCCCGGCGGGAATATCCTCCAGACCCTCTCTCGTCTTAAAATTTTCGCAACCATTCAGCTGAGCCAGCAACACAGACCTAAACATCACAACGCTAACTGTTCAGCAGTGCCGCGGATGCGCGGAAGAGGCCGGCGAAGTGTGCTATTGCACACGAGCCGGCCGATGACAAAGCAGATGCTGTGCTGCTGGACAGTTAGAGATTTTCGCGATAATACCATGAACCCTCCCATGATTCCAGAGCTCTTAAGCCGTTGTGATAAAACAGCCTCACCGTCTGAATAATAATGACGGCATAAAGAGCCGTAACGGCACAGACAGACAAGATCTTTGTTCCGTAACGGCTCCTAATATCTTGACAGGAAAAGCCATCCTCATATAGTGTGCGAGGTGTTTTCAGCAGGAAAGCCGAGGCAACGAACATGAAAAAATTCCATACCGTCATCGTGGGCGGCGGCCCCGGGGGGCTGGCCTGCGCCACCCTTCTTGCCCGGCAGGGCAAAGAGGTCCTGGTGCTTGAGCGCAACAGCGCCATCGGCCCCAAGGTCTGCGCCGGCGGCATCCCCTCCGCCGCCCAGAGCCTCGGCTTTCCGGAATCCCTGTGGGAAAGATCCTTCACCCGCCAGCAAATCAACAGCAACTGGCAACGCGCCATTATCCAAGACGACAAACCGATTATCCGCACCGTTGACAGGGGCCGGCTCGGACGCTGGATGGCGGAACAAGCCCAGGCCGCCGGAGTCAGCATCACAACCAACGCCCTGGTGCTGAAAATCAGCGAAGACCGGGTGGCGATCAGGGGCGGCGCGGAGTTTGGCTATGATTTTCTGGTGGGCGCCGACGGCAGCAGCTCCCTGGTGCGGCGTCAGCTTGGTATTGCCACCACGGAAATGGGAGTCGGCATCAACTACCAGATAGCGGGAAACTTCCCCGAGATGCAGTGGCACCTGAACCCCGATCTTTTCGGCAACGGCTACGCCTGGATCTTCCCCCACCAGGATACGGCCTCCATCGGCGTATACGCCCGGCGCAGCACCAGCAAACCCGGCCTCCTGCTGAACAGTCTGCACCAATGGGCTACAGACCACGGCCATGAACTCAAGTCCCGGCAGCCGCAGGCAGCCCTGATCAACTCCGACTTTCGCGGCTGGCGTTTCAACAACCGCTTCCTGATCGGCGATGCGGCAGGCCTTGCCTCGGGCCTCACCGGCGAGGGCATCTATTCCGCCATCGTTTCCGGGGAGGAGGCCGCGCGCACCATCTTGGATCCGGGATATGAAAGCCGAAAAATGGCCCAGATCGTCAAAAAACACCACCAGCATGCCCGGATCCTTGAGCTGGCCTCCGGCGGCAAACTGGCGGGCAAAATTATTCTGGAGGCCCTTATCTTCTGCCTGCGCACCGGCCTTATCCCTTCCAGCGCCCTGGAAATGGGAATCGACCAACCATTATGAAGGAGTTGCCCGTGGACCCTGAGCCTAAAAAAACCAAAACCCGGCTGTTCAATATCCTGTTCCTCGTCGGCTGTGCGGCCATCCTTGTTTTTTTACTCAAGGCCCCGCCCGAATCAACAAAAAAGCTGCCCCAGGATGAAATCCATTTGAAATTCCACGCCATGGACAAAAAGGAGGCGGAAAAACACTGCACCGCCTGCCATGCCCCGGAAGGCCAGGCGCCTCTTCCCAAGGACCATCCCCCGAAATACCGGTGTCTTTTCTGCCACAAGAAGCACACGTAAGATGATAACTGCCCAGCAGCACCGCATCTGCTTTGTCATCGGTCGGCTCGTGGGCAACAGCACGCTTCGTCGGCCTCTTCCGCGCATCCGCGGCACTGCTGAACAATTACAAGCTGAACGTTTCAGCCTGTTTTTCGACTTTAACTGGATAGTTACGTAAGATGAAAACCACCATTTCCCTGCCGGACCTCCGCAGCACCCAGGCTCTGGGCCGCTATCTCGGGGAGACCGCCCGCCCCGGCGAGGTGATCACCCTGGCCGGTTCCCTGGGGGCGGGGAAAACCACCCTCACCCAGGCCATCGGCCAGGGATTGCAGGTGCCCCCCTCCTGCTACATAACCAGCCCCACCTTCAGTCTCCTGCACGAGTATCCGGGGCGGCTGCCCCTTTATCATCTGGATCTCTATCGGTTGAGCGATGAAACGGAGATCGAGGATCTCGGCCTGCTGGAATATCTCTACGGGACAGGTCTTTCCGTGATCGAATGGCCGGACAGACTGGGCAGTCTGATGCCCGAGGAACGGCTCCACATAGAACTGAACATGGTGGCCGAAACAGCGCGGCGGGCGGAGATCACCGCCTTTGGCAAAGGGTGGGAGGAGAAAATCACCGCAATGCAGGCTGGCAAAGGCCAAGCATAATCAGCTGAAAAACCAGAAATCGAAACAAATCGAAAAGGGGCGTAACGGCTCAGCAGTGCCGCAGATGCGCGGAAGAGGCCGGCGAAGTGTGCTGTTGCACACGAGCCAGCCGATGACAAAGCAGATGTGGTGCTGCTGAACCGTTACGGTTACGAGGGGTCTTTCTTTGCCAGACAGGAGATCCGCGGCATCATCTCGTTGAGGATCATGGTCAGCTTCGCCTTGATAATGGGCTTGGTGAGAAACCCGGTCATCCCGGCCTCGTAGCAGGCGGTCTCATCCTCTTTTCTGGCGTGGGCCGTGAGCCCGATTATACCCAACGGCTGTTCCAGGGTGCGCAAGCCGACATAGCTCTGCCGCAGGACCGGGTCGGCCTCAATCTCCCTGATCCTTCTGGTGGCCTCCATGCCGTCCATATTGGGCATCTGGACATCCATCAAAACAAGATCAAAGGTCTGATGGCGAAGATGCTCCAAGGATTCCGCCCCGTCGGAGGCCACCTCGACCTCATATCCCTGCCGGGTGATCAGGATGCTGGCCAGCCGCTGGTTGACCGCGTTGTCCTCCACCAGGAGAATCCTCCCGCCGCTGGCCGCCTTTTCCCGGCCCGCCTCCTTGTGTTCTTGCAGGGAGATGATCTCGGCCGGCGCCTCCTCCAGGGGAATGACGAAATAAAAGGTGCTGCCCTTGCCCACCTCGCTCTCCACGGTGAGACGCCCGCCCATGAGCTCCACGAGCTGGAGGCAGATGGCCAGACCCAACCCAGTGCCCCCGTACTTTCGGGTGGTCGAGCCGTCGGCCTGGGTAAACTTTTCAAAAATTGCCTCGACCCGGTCGGCAGGAATACCTATGCCGCTGTCATGCACGGAAAAACGGCTGACAATCTGACCCGCGGCTTCGCGCTCATAGGCAACCTGAATATCAATCCCGCCCTGCTCGGTGAACTTCATGGCGTTTCCGGCCAGATTTATCAAGATCTGGCGCAGCCGGTTGCTGTCGCCCATTATTCTTTTCGGGATCCGGCTGTCAATCTTGCAGGTGACCGCAACCCCTTTTTCCCGGGCAGGGATCTTGAACATGGCGGCCACGTTGTCGATCACTTCGGCAAGCTCAAAGGGCTGGTGCTCAAGCTCGAGTTTTCCCGCCTCGATTTTGGCCAGATCGAGGATGTCGTTGATCAGGGTCAGCAGGCTGGTCGCGGATTGGGCGATGGTTCGGGTATAATCGAGCTGCTCTTCGGCAAGAGGGGTTTCGGAGAGGAGTTCGCTGAAACCGATGATGGCGTTCATGGGTGTGCGCAGCTCGTGGCTCATATTGGCCAGAAAATCGCTCTTCAGCCGACTGATCTCCTCAAGCCGCGCATTGGTTTCCCGCAACTCGGCGGTTTGCTTGGCTATTTCGCTTTCCAGCTTCCGGGCATACTCTTTTTCCCGATCCTGGTTGAGCCGGTACTGGCGGTAATTGTCCTCAATAAGCTTGCCATGCTGCTGCTGGAGGATATTGATCTGCCGGACCGACTGTTCATGGTCGGCGACCAGCATCTCCCGCTCCTGCCTGTGCAGGGCAAGATCAATGGTGTTCCGCAACAGGGTGGTGAGTGCGGAACCCGGCCGCCAGTCCTCTTCCGGAGCAGCGGCGCAAGAAATGATCAGCACCGCCGGCAGGTTGGCAAGATACACCGCATGGCAGCGGGCACCGTTGTCCGCCTTGCCCGCGACAAAGCCGGCGCTCGCTCTTGCTTCGCGGACCATCTTTTCCCGCACCGGCTGGGCAAGGGCAAGGGGTCGCGCCCCCTCCAGCACGGCGTCCGCCTCGCTCACCAGGAGCACCGAGGCCTCCGGCAGCAACCCATCGAGAATCGCCAGGAAACTTTGCAGTTCCTCCTTGACGTCGATCAGGTCATCGAATATGGAGTCAAATGTGGGCTCGGTCATCGGCGCTTCACTCGCTCGCTTCGTACAGCTCTTTGGCCTTGGCCATTTCCCCAGGCAGATCCCTGATGATAATCTTGTAATCCGCCACCCGCTCTTTCACATGTTCCGTCAGTTCGGGGGGCAGCGCTTCGATGGGGCCGGGAATGGCCCAGTACTGCATCTTGCCGGACATGAATTCAGCCAGTTGCAGAATACTGCCGGTGCTGGCAACGGATTTCACCTGCCTGGCAAGGTGATGCGACTTGATGGCGCTGAGCACTTCCTGGGGCAACCCCCAGGCCTTGGTCAGAAGATAGCCCACCTCGGCATGATCGGCGCCGATGGCATTGCGCTCACATTCGGCCAGGGTTCCCTTTCCCTCCCGGAAGGCCTTGCAGGCCTCGCGCAACTGCTCCCCGGCTATCTGATTTTCAACGATGAGTCCGATGTCATGGATGATGCCGGCCAGAAAAACATCCTCGCCATCCTTGCCGAAGATACGCTTGGCGATCATCCCGGAGAGAATGGCCACGGTGGCGGAATGCAGCCAGAGTTTCTGGGCCGAAAAATCGGCGTCATCGCCTTTGAACATCCCGCGCAGGGATTCCACCGCGACCAGATTGCGGAGCTGCTTCATGCCGGCGAAAACCACGGCCTTGGAGATGGATTCAACCTTTTGGGACAAGCCGAAATAGGGGCTGTTGACCAAACGCAACAGCCGGGTGACCAGAACGGGATCGAGTTTGATGATCTCCTCGAAATCCTGCATGGTGCTGCGATCATCATTGACCAATTGGGTCACCTTGATCGCCACGTGCGGGAGCGTTTTAAGCTCGGAAAATTTTCTCAGTATATCCTTGGCGCTGGGCATGTCTCAACCACCCGGAGTCGGGAAAAAGCTTTGCTTCTCGGCAAGGTGTCGCAGGCTTTCCGCCCTGGGCGCTTTCATTGCTGCCCGTCAAATGCCTTGAGGAGTGCGGCAAGCCCGGCCGCAAGCTCTTTTCCCCGGGAAAGGTCGTTGGCGCGGCCTTGTTTTTCAAGCTCGGCCGCAACCTTGCGCACGCCCTCCACCCCGAGACTGGCCGAGGCGCCCTTGATGCTGTGCGCGGCGTCAGCCACCGCCACGGGATCTTCCGCAACAAGGCCGTCGTTGATCCGCGCCAGATCCGAGGCGGAAGAATCGCGGAAGAGCACCAGCAGCTCCGCCAGCATCTCTTCGTCGTCTCCAGCCTGCTCCAGGGCAAAATCCCTATCCCAATCAAGCTCTGCCATCTCTCTTCCTTATCATGAAGTTGGTGGTCGCCACGGCCAAAAACAGGGACGGCGACAACGGCAATCAGACCACTTCCCCGACCCGTGGCTTCATCATACCGAAAGCGTTACCGATCGGCAAATGTATAAATGGAAAAATCATCCCCCGTTTTCCCCCAGCCGACGCCAAGAAAAAAAAACAGCGAGCGCCTATGCCCCGGCCAATACCGCCTCTATCTCGGCAAAAGGGATAACCCCGGCCCGGAGCAAACAGACCTTGCCCTCTTGATAGCCCAGGAGAGTCGAGCCCTGGCCGCCCGGGGTTTCTCCGCCGTCGAGAACGGCGTCCACCTCCGGCCCCAACTGCTCAAGCACGCCGCTGGCCGCCACCGCTGCCGGCTGTCCGGAAAAATTAGCGCTGGTCGCGGTCAGCGGCCGACCAAAGGCCCGAACCAGCTGCCGGGCCACGGGGTGGGAAGAGACCCGGACCCCGATGGTGCCCCGGTGCCCGGTAAGCATCCCCGGCAATGATGGCGCCCCGGGAAAAACGAGGGTCAAGGGCCCGGGCCAGAACCTCTCCATAAGAAGGGGGAAGGGAGGGGGAATCTCCGCGATCAGGGTGGCAAGCTGGGAGGGATGGTCAATAATCAGCAACACCGGTTTATCGGCAGAGCGTCCCTTCAAGGCAAAAAGACGGGAGAGTGCCTCTTGGTTGCAGGGATCAACCGCCAGCCCGTAATAGGTTTCCGTGGGAAAGGCGACAACCCCGCCGGCCCGGAGGGCCACACAGGCCTTGGCGAGGGCCTCCTCTGTTACCTGGGGTTCCACCACGGTTTGTCACAGACTCCCGACAAGTTGCTGCGCCTTTTCTTCAACCTCACGGGCCATCTCTTCCTTAAAAGCAACCAGCCTTCCCGCCAGCCGTTCATCGGCAAGGGCCAGGATCTGCGCCGCAAGAATAGCCCCGTTTTTCGCCCCGGCCTTGCCGATGCCCATGGTGGCCACCGGCACCCCGGGCGGCATCTGCACCGTGGAGAGCAGGGCGTCAAGGCCGTTTAGGGAGGAGGAATCCACCGGCACCCCGATAACGGGCAGGGTGGTGTGGGCCGCGAGAACTCCGGCCAGATGGGCCGCCATCCCGGCTGCGGCGATGATGATTTTCAGGCCGCGCCCCTTGGCGCTGCTTGCGTACTCCATGGCCCGCGCCGGGCTGCGGTGGGCGGAAGCCACCGTTATTTCATAGGGGATATCCATCTTCTTTAAAAAATCCAGACAACCCTGCATAACCGGCAGATCCGAATCACTGCCCATGACAATACCGATCATAGCTCACTCCCCTTTTCGATCATAATCATCCGCCAGAAACAAAAAAAGCCCACTGTGTCACTATGTACAATAAACGTTCAGCAGTGCCGCAGATGCGCGTGTCAATTGTCGGCAGAAGTGACCGACAAAGAGGTCTGCGAAGTGTGCTATTGCACATGAGCAGACCGATGACAAAGCAGATGCGGTGCTGCTGAACGTTTACACTCGGTCCAAGGCCTTGCGGCCGATATCCTGCCGGTAATAACAGCCGTCAAAGCTGATCTCTGCCGCAGCCTTATATGCCTTGGCAATGGCCGCCTGCACCGTGTCGCCGATGGCGGTCACGCCCAGCACCCGGCCGCCGTTGGTGACCACCGTCTCGCCCTTGAGCGCGGTACCGGCATGAAAGACCACCACATCCTGATGCTCTCCCGCCTTGGCAAGCCCCGCGATGACCTTGCCATTTTCGTACTTCCCGGGATACCCTCCCGCCGCCATGACCACGCAAACCGTGGGCCGCGGGTCGATCTCCAGGGAGATCTCGGACAGGCGGCCATCGATCACCGCCTCCATGACCTCCACCAGATCGGTTTTAAGCCGCATAAGCAAAGGCTGCGCCTCGGGGTCGCCGAACCGGCAGTTGAACTCCAGCACCTTGACCACGCCCTGGTCGATCATCAGCCCGGCATAGAGCACGCCCTTGTACGGGCAGCCTTCCGCCGCCAACCCCTTGACCGTCGGCAGCATCACCGTCTCCATGACCTGCCGGTGCAGGGCTTCGGTTACCACCGGGGCCGGGGAATAGGCGCCCATGCCGCCGGTGTTCGGCCCCTTGTCGTCGTCAAAAATCGCCTTATGGTCCTGGGAGGTCGGCAGGGGCAGCACGGTCTCCCCATCGGTGAAGGCGAGAAAAGAGGCCTCCTCGCCCCGGAGAAACTCCTCGACCACTACCCGGTTGCCTGCCTCGCCAAAGGCCTTTTCCTTCATGAACAGATCCACCGCCGCCTTGGCCTCGGCAATGGTCTGGGCCACCACCACGCCCTTGCCCGCAGCCAGGCCATCGGTCTTGACCACCAGCGGCGCGGTCTGTTTTTCCACGTATCGAAGCGCCTCCTCCCGGTCGGTAAAGGTCGCGTAAAACGCAGAGGGGATATGGTATTTTTCCAGCAGATCCTTCATGAAGACCTTGCTGCCTTCCAGGGTGGCGGCGTTGCGCCGGGGGCCAAAGACCCGCAACCCTTGTTCTTCAAAATGATCGACGATCCCCAGGGAGAGGGGTACTTCAGGGCCGATCACGGTAAGACCGATCCCTTCCGTTTGCGCAAAGTCCGCCAGCGCCTCAATGTCGGTGGCGCTGATCTTGACACAGGTTGCCAGTTCGCTGATTCCGGCATTGCCCGGAGCGCAAAAAATCTTCGTTACCTTGGGGCTCTGCCGCAATTTCCAGACCAGGGCATGCTCCCTGCCCCCTGAACCGACAACCAGAATCTTCATCAAAAATCTCCTCGGCTTGTTGCTGAAATAATCTATTATCCCCTTGGAGTCATTGACAAATGCCCCAGAAACGGAGTGAGCCATTTTACTCCAAAACCGCCGGGCAAGAAAGCATTAAACCGTTGCAACAAAATAATGTCGTCACCTGAAGAAAGACCAGCGCGGTTAAGGCGCCGTACTAAAAACATCAGGGGCCCATGGGGTATTTCGTAACGGCTCCTAAAATTTCGCCATTCCCCCTCGTCACCCAACACTTCCCTGCACCAATTCAAAAGATTTTCCCTTTTGCAGGAGGATTTTTTTTGCCTTGACACCCGCCCCTTCCCCTTCTATGATATGCTAAAAAATGAATGAATACGCATTCATAAGTATTCATTAAGATAATAGGCGCATCGCCTCCACCTCTGCTCATCCTGCTGAATCCATGAGAACATCAGACAAACATACCAAGATTATCGACGCGGCCATCACCGTTTTTGCCAGAAAGGGTTTTTTCAGCGCCCGCATTTCCGACATCGCCAAGGAAGCCCAGGTTGCCGACGGGACCATCTATCTCTATTTCAACAACAAATACGACATCCTCATTTCCCTGTTCGAGGAAGAGATCGGCAAGATCATCCTGGAGGTTAAGCTTCTTCTCGAAAAAGAGACCGACCCCCGGAAGATGCTCCACATTTTCGCCCTGCACCACATGCAGCTCATGGAGGCAAAAAAGGAGCTGGCCGAGGTTCTGCAGATGGAGTTGCGCCAGAGCAACAAGTTCATGAGAGAATACAGAAATACGAAGTTTATTGAATATGTGGATGTGGTCTCCGCCATTGTCCACAAGGGCCAGGAAGAGGGGGTGTTCCGCCAAAGCCTCCTGCCGGGCGTGTTCAAGCGGGCCTTTTTCGGGGCTCTGGATGAAACCTCCAGGCTCTGGGTTCTGTCGCCGGACCACAACTATACCATTGCCGAAGCAGCCCGGCAGATCAGCGACATCTTCATTTCCGGAATCATGACGGAGTCGTAAAAAAAGGAAAAAGGCCGCAGGGTGCCTTTTTAAAGTTCCGAGTTCCGAGTGCTGAGTTCCGAGTACTCGGTACTTTGCACTCGGAACTCAGCTTTAGGGTGCCGCAGATGCGCGAAAGAGGTTTGCGCAGGGTGCTGTTGCCCATGAGCGGGCCGATGACAAAGCAGATGCGGTACTGCTGAACGGTTACATATCAAGCCCGCTCCGGCGGCTTGATATCCATGACCTCCAACTGCCGTACCCCGCCCGGAGTTTTCACGGTTATCTCGTCACCCACGCTTTTCCCGATCATTGCTTGACCAATGGGGGAAAGCACGGAAATGCTGCCCGTGCTCACGTCCGCCTCCAACGGCCCGAGAAGCTGATACCGTATCTCATCCTCCGTATCCAGATCAACAAGGGTGACAACCGTGCCGAATACCACCCGGGAACAATTGACGTTGGTGCAATCAATAACCTCGGCCCGGCCGAGCTTGTCTTTAAGCTCCATGATCCGGCCTTCGATGTGGCCCTGACGCTCCTTGGCCGCGTGGTATTCGGCGTTTTCCTTCAAATCGCCGTGCCCCCGTGCCACCTCAATCGCCTCAATGACCGCGGGCCGTTCCTTCTTCAGCAGCCGGTCCAGCTCCTGACGCAATCTGGCATGTCCTTCCTGGGACATGGGAATACGCACCACCATAACACCCTCCTTGCGAAACAATAACTCTATAAAAAAAATGGCCGTTTGTCCGGGGCAATCACCGCGGTGATTGCCCCGGACAAACGGCGGGAATCCTTCAACCCATCCACTGCCCGGTACGCTCCTGAATACTGCGCGAAACGGAGATCAACAAGACATTCAATTAAGCACAGAGAAAAAAAGATTGCAAGGGAAAGCGCACCGGGAAAGCCTGCGGTTACCAACGATAAATAGCCGAAAGGAAAAACTCCTTGGCCCGGTATTCCTGGCCGGAGGTCAGCTCCGTCGTTGCGGCAAGAATAATCCGCGGCACACACTCCACGAAAAATCCACCTCTCCAGGTTTGCATGGCATATCCCATTTCATCATAGACCACAACATACTCCAGATCGTAGTACCGGGGAACCCCCCGCCGAAACTGATCATCGGAGAGCTGGTGCTTGAAATACACACTGAAGCGGTTCTGCCAATAATTTATCGGCGTCCAGTACGGGTGGTCCAAGGCGGTAAACCCATCCGGCTGGAGAGGGCCACCGCCCCTTGCCTCGGCGGTGTCCTTAAAGTCGTAGGTGTAGCTGAATTTCAACAAGGCCGGGTCGAAGAAAAGCAGATAGGCGGCCCAGAGATCATAGCCTCTTGTGGTATTATCGTCGGAATAATCGGAGTGAAGGTACCCTCCTCCCGCCTGGACGCTGCGAACCATGTCCAGCACAAAATCAGCCCTATAATCCTGCTGCACTATATTCCGGCTGAGACTGGCCAGGGTATCATGCTTGACATCCCGGCCATAGGAAAGAATCCCGGTCAATCGGTCCCCCAGGCGACCCTCCGCAGCCATCTCAATCAGCGTGGTGTCGGGCTGGCCGTTGTCCAACAGTTCCGCTCCTGCCCCGCCGCGCAGGAGAAGCTGTTCGTTGACATTGGCCGCATAGGAAACAAAGGCGCGGGTTCCCCGAATCGTGCCATTGCCGCCGGGGTCCTGATAGTTGAGCCGGGCAAGATTCACCTCCAGGTCCTGCTGCAGATAGGGCGAGTATTGCAGGCTGGCTCCTTCCCAGCTTTTCCTGATCGCCTTATAGCCCTCCCTGCCCTCTTCCTTGAGATAGCCATACCCCAGGGCGACCCGGGGCTGGCGCTTCAGCTCGTTTCTCTGCCTGGCCTCAGTCAGCCCGGGAAAGTCACCCCCCGCGGCGGTTATCTCCTCATAGAGCGCCGCCTCATGGCCCAACTGCCCGAAGCGGCTGTAAATCCCGGCAAGATCAAACTGCAGGGAGGCATCCGCGGGATATTCCCGCAGTAAGGTCCGGAAATAATTTGCCGCCGCCAGATACTCACGCTGCCTCACCGCCTGCCTGGCGGTTTTCTCCAGAGCAAATTGCTCATGCCAGCGGTATCGGGCGTAGAAAGGAACCGCCAGATGATTAAGCGCCGTTGCCCCAGACCCGGACTCCAGCATGGCGCTGGGCGCCATCAGCGAATCAACCATGGTCTGCCTGTCAACCTCGGCAACGGTCAACTGCGTCCAGAGGCCAGGCGCCTCGTCTCGGGGCAGGGCCACGCCCAGCTCCCTTCCCTGGGCCGCGATACTGTCCGCCACCGAGGGTTTCAAAAAGGCGTCATACACCGCCACAGCCTTTTCCCACTCCTGCTCAGCCCAGAGAATCCGCGCCTTGAGCAGGATCATGTCCGGCCGCGCCGCAAGTTGCGGAAAGCGCTCTGCCACCGCTCTGGCCTCGGCAAAACGGCCACGGCTGAAAAGCAATTGAGCAAGGCGCACGGCAGCAAACTCCTGATCCGGAAAATCCCGGACCTGTCCCTGCCTGATCTCAATGGCCGCGTCGATCTCGCCCTTGGCTTCCCTGGCCGAGGCAGACAGAGCGCGGATCGTGACAGATTCCGGATACTGCCGACTGGCCAGTTCCGCCTGTTCATCCAGCTCCGCCAGCAACCCTTGCTCTTCCAAGGCTTTCAACAGATCAAGAACAAGGCCTTGATCCTGGGAGAATTCCGCCAGCATTCGTTGGAAAAGCGCCTTTTCCGCCCCGCTCTTCCCTTGGGCGCGGTAAAGGCGCAGCAAAAGCAGGTCTGCTTCCGGTCTGCCATGCTGACCCAACAAAGACAGGGCAATCTGCTCGGCCTCGGCATAACGACCATCGACAACCAACAACCGGGCGCGCAGCAGATCGACCTCCCGCCGCTGCAGCAGGCCGTTTTCGGTCGTGGCCGGCAACTCGCCGGCCAATTGAACCAAAATCTTGATTGCGTCCCTGGTTTCGCCTTCGGCCGCCAGCAACCGTGCCCGCAACAACCGGGGATCAAGCGTTTCTTTGACCAGGGCGCCGATTATCCGGGGAGCCTTGCTGTCCTGCCGCTTGCCCTTGCCATCCTGTTGCCTCAGTTGCTCAAGCCAGACCCAGGCCTTGGCAAAACGCTTTTCCTGTAGGGCCAAAGCGAATAAACGGCCCAGGACCGCCTCGTCCCGGGGATGATGGAGATAGGCCTGCCGCAAGACCTGCTCCGCCTCATAGGGCAAGCCGCTCCGCCGGTATGCCTCGGCCAGGCCGAAAAGAGCAGCCGTGACCATTTCCCCGTCAGCCTGATACCTTGCAACCATTCCGGCATAATATTCCCTGGCCGCTCCATGGGAAGCGGTCTCGGTCAGAGCCTTGGCGATGAGCAACTGGGTTTGCGGAGATGCATACAGCCCGGGGAATTTTTCCTGGAGTCGGGCCAGATGGCCCTGGGTTTTCTTGAGCAGGCCAAGCTCCCCTGCCAGCTGGAGGCAGCGGAGCCTGAAGATGCCCGTTTCGTCAGGCCCCTCCAAAAGCTGCTCATACAGGGCCAGGGCCTTGGCGGAACACCTCAGCCGTTCATACACCAAAGCCTGCCCGGCGAGCACCTCCGGCGTCCTTATGCCAAGGGCCTCCAGCCGGGAAAACATATCCAGACTCTTGGACAGTTCCCCTCGGTCAAGGTACATCTGGGCCAGTTTTCTAAGAACCGTTCTGTTTCCCGGCTCCATTCGGAACAAAATCTCAAGCACCTCAAGGAGCTTTTGCCTTCGCTCCAGATGCGCCCACATGGCGTTGGCCTCGTCGTCATTGCCGCTCGCCAGCAAAGCCTTGGCCCGCTTGGCCAGGATCTTCGGGTCATCCGGGGTTACGGCCAGAATCCGATCATAGAGGGCGACAGCCTCCTGGAACTCGCCGTTGGCCTCATACTGCCCGGCCCCGCGCTCCAGGTTCTCAAGGTTTGGCGCAGGCACAAGACTGAGGCCACGCCCCAAAAACGCCACCTCGGCCTTGTTCCCCAAAACGGCGTGGATGTCGATCACCTGCCGCAGCACCTCTTTATCCTCGGGCTTGAGGGAAATATACCGCTCAAAATAGGCAAGGGCCTCGGGGAGACGGGAAAGGCTGGAATAGATCTGGCCAAGGCGTTTGAGCAGTCGGGGAGAGGAGGGCTCCTTCTCCACAAGCGGGAGGAGATGGGCCAAGGCCTCCTCCGCCTTGCCGCTCTTGAGATAATAAGCAGTCAACCGTTCTTTTGCCTCGGGGCTCTGGGAGGTGCGCGCCAGGCGCTGCCAGTACTCAATGGCCTGGCCCTCGAGCCCTGATCGGTCATAGGCCTGCGCCATCTTGAGCAGGATTGCCGGGTCAACCTGATTTTCTCGCGCCAAAACGGTGAAATGCACCCTGGCCTTGCCGTAGGCGCCCATCTCGAAATAGAGGTTGGCCAACTCTTCCCGCAAGGCGAGCCGAGCGGGCTCCCGCCGGAGCAGGGCTTCCAGCATGGCCGCCGCTTCCCCTTTTTTCTGCTGGGCAAGAAGGGCAGAGGCCGCACCGCGCAAGGCCTGACGATTATTCGGCTCCCGCTGGAGAACTTTTTTGTACAGTTCCGCGGCCCGGGCATCGTTGCCCTGGCCCCTGCTTGCCTCTGCCAGGGCCAGCAGATACTGGAAATTCCCGGGAGCAGCCTCAACCAACAATTCAAGGTGGGGCAGGGCCCCCTCTTCCCTCCTTAGTTGCAGGAGAATGGTGACCAGCTCCCACCGGGCAGCCTCAAGCCCCTCCCGCATGCCCAACAAGGACTCGTAAACAGGCACCGCTTCGGCAAGCCTGCGGTTGCGCGCCAGCTCCCGCCCCTGATCCCATAAAGCCTTCCAGGCGACATCATGGTTTTCCTCAAGCTGGATGGTCCGCGCCGGAACACCCTGCGTGCCCTGCGGTGAAGCAGAAGGCTCCGCCGCATGGCCAGGAACAGGGAGGAAGACATGAAAAAACAGCAGGAAAACAAGCACCGAAACGAGGGCGAGGGTTCTCGCTCGTGGGACAGCCAGGGAAGGAAAAAAAACGCGCAGGAAGTTAGGCAATCGGATATGCATCAACAGGGTGTCCTTTTGGCAACCGTGAAAAGGACCGGCTTAAAAAACTAAAAAAGAGAAACTGTCTATTTCTTATAGAACTCGGCAATTTTTTCAACCACAAAACTCTGCATCTCGTCCGTGAGTTCGGGGAAAATGGGGAGAGCCAGGGTCTCAAGCGCCGCCCGTTCCGCTTCGGGAAACAGGACATCTTCGTACCCCAGGCCGGCGAGACATCCCTGCCGATGGAGGGGAATGGGGTAATAGATTTCCGCCCCGACTTCGTGGCTTATAAGATGCCGGAGCAGCCCGTCACGGTCCTTGGCCCGGATGACAAACTGGTTATAGATATGGTAGTCGCACTCCTCCCCGACCGCTCTCCCCTCTGCCTGATACACCGCTTCCGGCAGAGAAACCGCGCCGTTTTCCCGCAGGCCGGTTTGCGCGAAGAGACGACGATAGTTGGCGGCATTACGCCGTCTCGCCCTGTGCCACTCGGGCAGGCGGGAGAGTTTAATATCAAGCACCACGGTCTGGATGGGATCGATCCGAAAATTCCCCCCCACCACCCCGTGGTGATATTTGGGCGCCCCGCCATGCACACGGATGATCCTGATCCGCTCTGCCAAAGCGGGATCGTTGCAGGTAATCAGCCCGCCGTCGCCGATGCCGCCGAGATTCTTGCTGGGGAAAAAAGAAAAACAGCCGGCCTCTCCCATGGAGCCGGCCCGACGCCAGACGGTCTGGCCGTCGGTTTTCATGGGATACACGGCGCCGATGGCCTGGGCGGCATCCTCCACCACCGGCAGATCGTACTCCTTGGCCAGGGCAAGAATCCGCCCCATGTCCGCGCATTGGCCGTAAAGATGCACCGGGATGATCGCCTTGATCCGCTTTCCGGCCCGGGCATCCTGGGCCAAGGCCTCGGCCATCCGCGCCGGGTCGATATTATAGGTCACCGGATCAATATCGGCAAAAACCGGCCGTGCGCCCAGCCGGAGGATGCAGCCCATGGTGGCGAAAAAGGAATAGGGCGTGGTCAAGACCGCATCGCCGGGGCCGATCCCCAACCCCATGAGCGCGGCAAGCAGGGCGTCGGTGCCGCTGGCAACGCCGATCCCGTACCCGGAGCCGCAATAGGCGGCGATATTTTTTTCAAACTGTTCGACCTTGGGGCCGAGGATGTACTGGGTCGAATCAATGACCTCGGTCACCGCGGCAAGAATTTCGTCACGCAGGGGAGCCATTTGGCCATGTAAGTCTAAAAGAGGAACTCGCATATGTTCTTTTCCAGGTAGCGCCGAGGACGGCGGGTAAAATAAGCGAAACTATCCAGCGCGAAGCCGGAAATTTAAACAGGTAACGGTTCTGCAGTGCCGCAGCTGCCAGGAAGAGGCCGGCGAAGTGTGCTTGCGCACATGAGCCAGCCGATGACAACGCGGATGCGGTGCTGCTGGACCGTTACCGATCAGGAGCGCCAGGGGTTGAGGAATTCAGCCAGGAAGTCCTTGATATCAGGCACCTCTTTCTCAAAATACGCCCGCATCTTTTTCAAAAGATTGGCCTCGATCTGCCGCACCCGCTCCCGGGAGATGTCGAACTTGTCGGCAATATCCTGCAGAGTGAGGGGCTCGTCGCTCAGCAGTCGGTTGGTCAGGATGGCTTTTTCCTTGTCGTTTAGGGTCTCGCGCAGTTTATCGAGAACCGTGGCCATCCACTCCCGCACTTCCTTTTCCGCCACCCGTTCTTCCACGGTGGGCCCGACCATGGGCAAGAAATTTTTCTGCTCCTCGTCGGAGCCTTCCCGCACCGGACTTTCCAGGGACACATCCCAGTTGTCCATGCGCTGGCTCATCTCAATGACTTCGCTTTCCTTGACATTGAGGCGCTGGGCCAGCAATTTGACCTCCGGCGCAAAGCCCTGCGATTCTAGCAGTTTTTTTTCTTTATTCAAGCTGAAAAACAGTTTGCGCTGGGCCTGGGTGGTGCCGATCTTGACCAGCCGCCAGTTATCCATGATAAACTTGAGGATATAGGCCCGGATCCAGTAGGCGGCATAATAGGAAAACTTCACCTGCCGGTAGGGGTCGAATTTTTTCACCGCCTGCACCAGGCCGACATTGCCCTCCTGGATGAGATCCAAAAAATTCTGCATCCAGTACTTCTGGAAATCCATGGCCACCTTGACCACCAGCCGCAGATTGGAGGTGACCAGCTTGTAGGCCGCCTCCGGGTCGCCTGTTTCCTGAAAATGGCGGGCCAGCGCGTCGGTCTCTTCGCGGCTCATGAGCTTGTACTGGCTGATTTCCTGGAGATACCGATGAAGCCCGGCATTGCCCAAGGCCGGGAGATGGTCATCATCCGGCAGGGCGACCAGGGGATGCAGCACCTGCTGCGCATCCTCTTCTTCATCGAGTATTTCAAGGACTTCCGGGTCTTCTTTCATGGGGGTTATTATTAATAGAACCGCGGCAAAGGTCAATCTCTTTCCACAGCAGCTCGGCCCATCCCTGCCTCGCCGCATGCCTCTTTACAATGACAATGAGACTTAGAGCTTGTCCGTAAATAAATCTTTGGTGCTCGCCTCCAGCTTTTGGCCGTCTTTGACCGCTCCTCAATCGCAAAATCCTCGCCGTAGCGCTGCTACGCCTGTGGTTTTGCTCAATCGTCCCGGCCAAATCCGTCTCAAAATCCGGCGCGATCCCTGAAAAACTTATTTACGGACAAGCTCTTAGGCCCTTTTTAAAATTGCCTTTGCAAGGCTATCTTTTTATGATAGATAGCCTCTTCTGTGGGATCAGGATATTTTTCCCGCCCATCTCCATGATTCTGATACAGTACAACAGCAGCCAGACCGAAAAAACAGGACCTCCCCGGCTCATCCATGGAAAACATCCGAAACTTCAGCATCATCGCCCACATCGACCACGGAAAATCCACCCTGGCCGACCGCTTTATCCAGCTCTGCGGCATGGTCACCGACCGCCAGTTCCACGACCAGCTTCTCGACAGCATGGATATCGAGCGGGAGCGGGGGATCACCATCAAAAGCCAGGCGATCTGCCTTCCGTACCGGGCCAAGAACGGCAAGGACTACATCCTCAACCTCGTTGACACCCCGGGCCACGTCGATTTCAGCTACGAGGTCTCCCGAGCCCTGGCCTCCTGCGAAGGAGCGTTGCTGCTTGTGGACGCGGCCCAGGGCATCGAGGCCCAGACCCTGGCCAACCTCTACCTGGCCATGGAGCACAACCTGGAGATAATCCCGGTCATCAACAAGATCGATCTCCCCTCCGCCGACCCGGAGGGGGTTGCCCTGCAGATCGAGGAAGACCTCGGCCTGGACGCCGACCATATCCAGCTCTGTTCGGCAAAAACCGGCCTGGGCGTCGATGCGGTGCTGGAGGCGGTGGTCAATCTCCTGCCCCCGCCCAAGGGCGACCCGGAAAAACCCCTGGAGGCCCTGATCTTTGACGCCTCCTACGACCCGTTCCGGGGGACCATCATCTCCTGCCGCATCTTCGAAGGGCGGATCAAGGCCGGGGACACCATGCTCTTCATGGCCAACAATGCCGCCTATCGGGTCGAGGAGGTGGGCTTTTTCCGCCTGACCCGCGAACCCCAAAAAGAACTGAGCGCAGGCCAGGTCGGCTACATCATCGCCGGGATCAAAAACATCACCGACACCAGGCCCGGCGACACCATCACCCTGAAGGACCGCCCCTGCGCCAAGCCCTTGCCCGGTTTCCAGGAGATCAAGCAGGTGGTATTTTCCTCCATCTATCCCGTGTCCACCGACGACTACGAGATCCTGGCCACGGCCCTGGAGAAACTCACCCTCAACGACGCCTCCCTCTCCTTTCAGAAGGACGCCTCCACCGCGCTGGGCTTCGGCTTCCGCTGCGGCTTCCTGGGGCTGCTCCATCTGGAGGTGGTCCAGGAAAGGCTGGAGCGGGAGTTCGACCTCTCGCTGATCCTCACCGTGCCCTCGGTGAACTACAAGATCTTCCTCAAGGACGGGACCATGAAGGAGGTGGACAACCCGGCCCATTACCCGGACCCCACCACCATCGAACGCATCGAGGAGCCCTTTATCAAGGCGACCATCCTCATTCCGGAACGTTACATGGGGGTGGTGATGACCCTGTGCATGGAACGGCGCGGCGAAAACACCCACTACCACTACCCCATCCCCGGCCGGATCGAATTCACCTGCGAGCTGCCCCTGGCGGAAATCATCTACGACTTCTACGACCGGCTCAAGTCCATCACCCAGGGGTACGGCTCCTTTGATTACGATCTCCTGGACTACCGGGAAAGCGATCTGGTCAAACTGGACATCCTGGTCAACGGCGAGCGGGTGGATGCCCTCTCCCAGCTGGTGCACAGCAACAATGCCAGGGCGCGCGGGCTCCATGCCTGCGAAAAGCTGAAAGAGGAAATCCCGCGGCAGATGTTCAAGATCGCCATCCAGGCGGCGGTGGGGGGCAACATCATCGGCAGGGAAACCATCTCCGCCCTGCGCAAGGACGTGCTGGCGAAATGCTACGGCGGCGACATCAGCCGCAAGCGGAAACTGCTGGAAAAACAGAAGGCAGGAAAAAAGCGGATGAAAACCGTGGGCAACGTGGAGATTCCGCAGAGCGCCTTCCTGGCGGTGCTCAAGTCGGACTAGTAAGGCAGCGCCTTTTTATTCAACGAAAGCAAACACAACACCTAGAATCGTGCGCCTCTGGACTGCTTCTCACCTCGTCCGTCTGGGGCATTGCGTGGCAAGCACGCATTCGATCTTGCGCTCCATGATTTCCCGGACTTCCTCTTCGCTCAAGGCAGCGCTGTTTTCCTTGGAGATAAAGACGATGCAGTCCTTGCAGACATTGAGCGCGCTGCGGTAATCGTCCAGCTCCTGGGCAACCTCCCAGCACGGCCTGTTCTCCTGGCCCTGCTTCCAGGCAAGACAACTTTCCTCGCTCCCGCAAAGGGTAATCTGCCAACAGTGCCATTCATCCTGAATCATCATGGTTTTCGTCCTCACACTTCCTGAAAAGAGAAAAGCCCCGGCTCAAGCCGACGGCATTGTCATCACGATCAAGACCCGAAAAACTACCCGAGAAAGGTGGCGATTGCCGCCATCAACTCTGCCTTGCCATCGCCGGTTTTCGCGGAAAACAGCACCCGATCCTGCTTGCTCAGGCCGAGGGCGGCATCGAGACTCGCGGCCTGCTTGGCCTGCTCGTTATTGGAAAGCTTATCCCGCTTGGTGTAGACGATAATAAAAGGCCTGCCCCGGCTCCGGAGCCATTCGATCAGTTCCCGGTCCTGGGCCTTCAGAGGATGGCGGAGGTCGATCAGCACCACCACACAGCGCAGGGTCGGGCTGGTGGACAGGTAGTCGGTAACCAGCTCCTGCCAGTCGTCCTGGAGTTTTCTGGAGACCTTGGCAAAGCCGTAGCCCGGCAGATCGACCAGATAGAGCTTGGAATCGACGATAAAATAGTTGAGGCTCTGGGTCTTGCCCGGCCGGGCGCTGACCTTCACCAGCCCATTGCGGTTCACCAGCCGGTTGATCAGGCTGGACTTGCCCACATTGGAACGCCCGGCAAAAGCGATTTCCGGCAAAGACTCCTCGGGCACCTGCACCATCTTGAAGGCGCTTTTCACAAATTCGATCTTCGCGTAATTCACGGCAGAGTCGGTCACATTTTCTCCCTGGCGACATGTAAACATTCAGCAGCACTACATCTGCTTTGTCATCGGCCTGCTTGCATAGGCGGGCTATAGCTCGCAGGCCTCTTTGTCGGTCACTTCTGCCGACAATTGACACGCGCATCTGCAGCACCGCTGAATGTTTACATTCCAGCGGTTGAACCACGTTTCTCGTTTCTGGCAAACGAGTACGGCGACACCGTCGCCCAGTCTTTGATTGACAGCCCTGTCCGGATAAAAATCAGATAACCTTGTTCAAGGAATATTCGATGATGCCTTCGGCGCCGTTTTTTAATAGCCTCGGGATAAGATCCCGCACCTCGTGCTCGGAGATAACCGTTTCCACCGAATACCAGTCCGAGTGATACAAATGCGCCACCGTGGGCGCGTTCAGGCTGGGCAGGATGTTGATCACCTGATCCAGATGGGTCTGGGGCACGTTCATCTTGAGGCCAACGATCTTGTCGGCCCTGAGCGCCCCCTGCAACAGGAGGGCGATGTTCTCGATCTTCTCCCGCTTCCAGGGATCGGCCCAGGCAGCCTTGGAGGCGATGAACTGGGTGTTGGAGGTCATCAGCTCGTGGATGATCCGCAAGCCATGGGCGCGGATGGTGCTTTCCGTCTCGGTGACCTCGACGATGGCGTCTGCCAGCCCGGAAACGACCTTGGCCTCGGTGGCGCCCCAGGAAAAGGAGATATCGACGTTGATCCCCTTTTCGGCGAAGAATTTCCGGGTATAGCCCACCAGCTCGGTGGCGATCTTCTTGCCTTCCAGATCCTCAAGCCGCTGGATGGTGGAGTCTCCGGGCACTGCGATAACCCAGCGGGTTGACCGCCTGCTGACCTTGGAATAGATCAGGTCGGCCACCACCACGATGTCGGATTCATTCTCCAGGGTCCAGTCCTTGCCGGTGATGCCTGCGTCCAGCACCTCTTTTTCCACATAGCAGGACATTTCCTGGGGGCGGCAGATGGAGCAGGACAATTCCGGATCATCCACCTCCGGGAAATAATTGCGGGAGGAGAGCTTGATCCGCCAGCCCGACTTTTCAAAAAGCTCAACGGTCGCCTTTTCCAGACTGCCCTTGGGGATACCCAGTTTCAAGATGTTCATTTTTTATAGACCTTCCCGGGATCAAAAACCGGCGTATCGTTTACCTCAAGCCCGCTGCCCTGCACCTTTCTGAAAAAACAGCTCCGGTAGCCCTTGTGGCAGGCAGCGCCGCCCAACTGTTCCACCAAAAAAA
>DASWIU010000008.1:0-1652 GCA_036397515.1 Desulfurivibrionaceae bacterium
GGTGCTGGCCATTGTCAACCACACCCTGAACATGGATCATATCTTTATCCACCGCTGCCTGGCCGAGAATCTGCCCGGAACCTGCTTTGACAACGAGCGGCTGCGCCAGGTCTTTGTCAACCTGCTGACCAATGCCCACCATGCCATCGGCAGCGAAGGGATCATCGGGGTCTGGAGCCGCTGGCACGAGGAAAGCGGGCAGATCGAGATCATCATCGGCGATTCCGGTTCCGGCATCCCTCCGGATCAGCTGGGCCGGATCTTCGATCCTTTTTACACCACCAAGGGGGTCGGCAAGGGCACCGGGCTGGGGCTCTCCGTTTCCTTCGGCATCATCCAGGACCACAACGGCAGGATCGAGGTCAAATCCCCGCCCCTGGAGCCGGAGCTTGTCGCCCTGGACATGCACACGACCTTTCACATCTTTTTGCCGATTATTGCCGAAGGTCAGGAAAAGGAGCAATAAGGGGATGGCGCGGATTCTGGTCTTGGACGATGTGCTGGACGCGGGGATTCTGATTCAGCGGATTCTTGAGAGGAAGGGCCATGTGGTGGAGGTGTTCCATGACGAGGACGAGGCCCTCCGGTTCACGGAAAAAAACCCGGTGGACCTGGCGATTCTCGATATGAACCTGCGCAAGATGGACGGTCTTTCCGTGTTGGGCGAAATGCGGAAGGCCTTGCCGCGCCTGCAGGCCATCATGCTCACCGGTCTGCCGGACGTTGATCTGGCCAAGCAGGCTTTTGCCCAAGGGGCGGTGGCGTATTGCGCCAAGCCCATCGACAAGGAGCGGCTGGAAGAGCGGGTTGCCGAGGCCCTGCGGGCTGGGGCGAATCTGCCGGGGCAGTAAGCCTCAGACCCCTGGCGGGGCGGGGCAGGCAATCTCCCGGAGGGGAATGCGTTTGTCCGGCACCAGGCCCTGGGCGCGGCACCAGGTACGATTGAGTTCAGAGAGGCGTCCGTTGAACCCATCCATGAACAGAAGGCTTTCCGGGGCAAAGGCATAGTCGTCCGGGAAATTCAGCTTACAGGCCGAGACCTCGATGGCTTCGCGCTCTTCATCCACATAGGCCAGGGGCAATCCCTGGGTCCGACAGATGACGGGGCGGGCCGCATAAACGCTGCACAGATCATCGATGAGCAGGGGGCAGCGGTCGGCGTCTTCCGCAAGGTTGCGGTCAAGTTGCTCTTGGCTGGTGAGCGGCAGGGCGCCAATGGCTTCCCGCAGGCAAGCCGCTTCAATGGGCAGCACGCTGAAAGCCAAGCAACAGGAGGCGCAGCCCGGCCCGCAGGAGAGGGTTGCGGCATGCATCTCCCCGATGCGGGCGATTTCCGCGTCGAGGGCGGCAAGCAGTTGGTGGTAGTCTTGAATTAAGGTCATGGCGGAGTCATGATAAAAAAAGGGAATCACCCGCGCGCGGTTGATTCCCTTTGAATTTCTGGCGTCCCCAACGAGATTCGAACTCGTGTCGCCGGCGTGAAAGGCCGGTGTCCTGGACCGGGCTAGACGATGGGGACAAATATCCTTACAGAAAAATGGTGGGTCGTGCGCGACTTGAACGCGCGACTCTCTGCTTAAAAGGCAGATACTCTACCGACTGAGTTAACGACCCAACCTGTAGGAAAAGGCACTTTTACAACAGTCGGTTTT
>DASWIU010000009.1:0-21602 GCA_036397515.1 Desulfurivibrionaceae bacterium
CAGGGCCGCGATGCCCAATCGGCCCGGCGGCTGCTGGCCGAAGCCAAGGGGCTGGCCGAGGCCGGGGCTTTTGCCATTGTCTTGGAGTGCATCCCCGACAAGCTCGCCGCGGCCATCACCGCAAGCGTTCCCATCCCCACTATCGGCATCGGGGCCGGACCGCAGTGCGACGGGCAAGTGCTGGTAATCAACGATCTGCTGGGGATGTTTGAAAAGTTCGTGCCTAGTTTCGTAAAGCAATACGCAAATCTGGCTCCCCAGATCGCCGGGGCCGTCGTTGCTTTTCGGGATGAGGTCAAGGGCGGCGTGTATCCGGACGCGGGGCACAGCTTTGTCATGCAGGGTGAGGTGGAGGATCTGCTCAAGCAGGGTAAGGAGTGATCTGGCTTTTTTTATTGATGTTTTCGCGTGCTGTTCCAATAGGGATCATTTGACGGGTGGGGTGCGGATATGACGGAATATTTAAATCGCAGACAGTCGGTGCGGGTCACGGACAGGGTGATGCTGGCAGTGAATCCGGTTTCCGCGGATAAGATGCAGGCGGTTGCCAAGGATTTTCAGCAGGGGATTTCTCCGTACAACCAGCAAGGGCTTACCGATATCCAGATGTTCATCGGCGCCCAGAGCGCCCTGGCCAACTTGCGGGAGCGGGATGCGGATCTGGCTGATTTTTTGCAGCATCTGGACAACAAGATGAATATGATGCTCAAACAGGTCAAGGGAGGGGAGAGCCCCCTGGACGCCCTGAGCATGCGCAAGGCCAATATCAGCGCCAATGGCATTGCTTTTTGCAGCGAGGCTCCGGCCAGACTGGACGAGGTGGTCGAGATCCATCTCGTCTTGCTCCCCGCCTACACCTATGTCTATTCCTTCGGCAAGGTCATCGCCTGCGATCCGGCCCCGGCAGGGGAAGAGTCCGGCTGCAAATTTCGGGTCGCCCTGGAGTTTGTCTTTCTGCTTGATGAAGACCGGGAAAAAATTATCCAGCACACCTTCAAACAACAGAGTCTGGCCTTGCGCAACCGCAGGCTCAATCCCTGATGGCGTCGCGAAAAGTCGCCAGCTCCTGCGTTGCGCTGCATTATCTCGTCACTGCGGCGTACGGGGGTACGCCTCATTCCTCGAAATTTGCGCGCCTTGTATCTGACGATTTTTGCTTAGCCATCCCCAATCGTTGGGTGTTTTTAAACCATGCGAGAGATTGACAGCAACGAGATCCGTCAGGCCGTTCGTGACCTGGCCATTGCCGCGGCCCATGACCTGGAGCCCGATATCCTGGAGGCTCTGCGCGCCGCGCGGGACCGGGAAACCGGGGAGCTCGCCGGCAATATTCTGGAGCTTCTCCTTGCCAATGCCGACATCGCCGGGCGGGAGCGGATTCCGGTCTGCCAGGATACCGGCACCGGCATCCTCTTTCTCGAACTCGGCCAGGAGGTCCACATCCGGGGCGATTTGAACGAGGCCTTGCAGGAGGGGGTACGGCTCGGCTACGAGGAAGGCTATCTGCGCAAATCGGTCTGCGACCCCTTGACCCGCAAAAATACCGGAACCAATACCCCGGCCGTCGTCCATCTGGAAATGGTTGCCGGCGACCGCCTGACCATCCGCTTTCTCCCCAAGGGCTGCGGCAGCGAGAACATGAGCAGCCTGGTCATGCTGCCGCCTGCCGCAGGCACGGAAGGGGTGGTTCGCCACGTGATCGAGAAGGTGGTGGCCGCGGGCTCCAATCCCTGTCCGCCCATGATTGTCGGGGTTGGCCTGGGCGGCTCTTTTGAAAAGGCGGCGCTGCTGGCTAAAAAAGCCCTGCTCCGGCCGGTTGGCGAGAAAAGCGGGCGCGCGGATGTGGCCGCTCTGGAAGAGAGATTGCTGCGGGAGATCAATGCCCAGGGGCAAGGGGTGCACGGCTTTGGCGGGATCACCACGGCCCTGGCCGTGCACATGGAAACCTTTCCCTGCCATATCGCCAGTCTGCCGGTGGCCATCAATATCCAGTGCCATGCCCACAGGCATAAGGAAATTGTTTTGTGAAAACTGAAGGCTGATAGCTGAAGACTGAAAGCTGAGGACTGACGGATTATGTCGTTACTGCGCAGTGAACCCGCTTTTTTTAACAACCTGCTCGAGGTGCAGCTGCCTTTTAGCCCGGAGGCCCTGGCCTCGCTCAAGGCCGGCCAACTGGTCAGCCTGAGCGGCACCCTGTACACCGGGCGGGATCAGACCCATCGCCGACTCTGCGCCCTGCTGGATGAGGGGAAGGAGCTGCCGGTTGATCTCAAGGGGCAGCTGCTCTATTATGTCGGCCCCAGTCCACCTCGGCCCGGCCGGGTAATCGGCGCGGCCGGCCCCACCACCAGTTACCGGATGGACAGCTACACCCCGCGCCTGCTCGCCTTGGGGCTTGCGGCAACCATGGGCAAGGGCGCCCGTTCCGCCGAGGTGCGCCGGGCGATGCTCGCCCATGGCGCGGTGTATCTCGCCGCCATTGGCGGGGCCGGGGCGTTTTTGTCCAAATGTATCAAAAAATCCGAGCTGATTGCCTTTGCCGATGCCGGGCCGGAGGCGCTGTTTCGGTTTGAGGTGGAAAACTTCCCCGCCGTGGTGATCAACGATCTGGCGGGTCAGGATTACTATGAGCTGGTTGCCGCGGCAAGCCGTGGCGGAAAATAACCGGCTGATTACGAGGTAAGAACGTTAGCAGCGCGGATGTTATTAAACGCTCCTAAATAAAAAAAAGGAGAGGCTGTGGGCCTCTCCTTTTTTTTATTTCAATGTTCAGCCATGTGGCTGAACATGTCTTTTCTCTGTAAGTCTCGTTGCGGCCGTTACTTCTTGCCGAAAACGTTCAAGCCCTTGAGCAGGGTGAGCGCGGTGTTCAACTGCAGATCCTTGCTCAACTCCTCGGATTGCGGATTTTCTTTGGTAGTCGGGGCCTTTTCCTTGGCTTTCGGCTTTTCCTCGGGTTTTGGCTTTTCCTCTTTTTGCGGCACTTCTTCATTCAGGCCATTGCCGATGTGGTGCTTCAGATCCTTTTCCCGCAGGTATTTCGGTTTTTTGTTCTGTTCCTCATCTTTGTCATCAGCTTCGACAGACATGCTCGTGGGGGAGGCGACAATGATGTCCGGGGTTATGCCCGTTGCCTGGATCGAGCGGCCGCTGGGGGTGTAATACCTGGCCGTGGTCAGTCTGAGTCCTGCCCCGCTGTCCATGGGGATGATGGTTTGCACCGAGCCCTTGCCAAAGGTCTGGGCGCCGATAATCACCGCTTTTTTATGATCCTGCAGGGCGCCGGCCACGATCTCCGAGGCGCTGGCGCTGCCTTCGTTCACCAGCACCACCACGGGAAAGGTGTACTTGGGGCTGTTGTCGCGGGCGTAGAATACGGAGTTTTGCTCCTTGATCCTCCCCTTGGTGGAGACAATCACACCCTCGTTGATGAAGATATCGGCAATCTTCACGGACTGGTCGAGAAGGCCGCCCGGGTTATTGCGGAGATCCACGATGAGCCCTTTTACCTTTCCTTCTTTTCCCAGGTCGGCGAACGCTTTTTTGAAATCAGTCGTGGTCTGGGCCTGGAAGTTGATGATGCGGATGTAGGCGTATCCCGGTTCCAGCAGTTTCGCTTTGATGCTGTGGATGGGGATAATATCGCGGATCAGGGTGATCTCCTTGAGATCGGGCCAGCCCTTGCGATGGATGGAAATGGTGACTTCGGAGCCTTTCGGACCCCGCAGCCGTTTTACCGCCTCCATGAGGCTCATATCCTGGGTCGGCTCATCGCCGATCTTGACGATTTTGTCGCCCGCCTTGAGCCCCTTGGCAAAGGCCGGGGTTCCCTCGATGGGGGAAACAACCGTGAGGATGTTGTCCTTCATGGTTATTTCTATGCCGATGCCGGTGAAGCTCCCCTGGGTTTCTACCTGCAATTCCTTGAAATCATCCGGTTTCATATAGGAAGAGTGCGGGTCCAGGGTGTTGAGCATGCCCTTGATCGCCCCTTCAATGGCTTTCTGGCTGTCCACTTCCTCGACATAATTTTCCTGGACCAGATTGAGCACGTTGGAAAAGGCCTCAAGGCTTTGGTAGGTGTCCTGGGTCGTCGCGGTGACTAATGAGTAATTCCAGGCCAGTAACGAACCGGCGCCTACGCAGAGGGAGACAACGATAATTTTTATAACCGACCGTTTTGTCGAGCTTTTCATGACTGGTCCTTAACCGGAAAAATTCAAAGGATGCTTGTTTGTGGTCTGCAGTGGAGACAATGGCCTATATCCTAGCATCTTTTGTGCCGGGAAACAATGATTTATCTGGACAGGCAAGGCCGGAATCAGCGGGTTTTTTTGAGGGTAGCCTTGATGGTGAGCTTGGCGTTGTTCACCCAGCTCAGGGGATTTTCCGGCTTGGTTCCCTGGCGGATCTCGAAATGGAGCCCCTCTCCCAGCAATCCCTCCTGGTCGCTCATGATGCCGACCACCTCGCCCTTGGCAACCGGGTCGCCTTCCTCCTTGAAAAATTTCGCGGCTCGGGAAACAAGGCTGAGGTATTGCCCGCCGTGGTCGATGATGAGCAGGTTGCCGTAGCCGCGCAGGAATTTGGCGTAGATGACCTTGCCCTCGTAAATGGCGGTGATCTCCGTGCCCGGCGCGGTCTTGATGTCGATGCCGTTGGCAAAGGTGGCAATGCCGAATTTATTTTGGACGCTCTTGCCGAACAGGGTTGTCACCGTGCCCGGCACCGGCGGAGCGAGGCGCCCTTTCTGGGCGGCAAAGCCGAGGTCGTCCGAACCGGATTTCCGGGTGGCGGCCGACCGGCTCTTCTTGGGGCGAATTTCCTTCCGCCGCGCTTTGGCTGCGTCGGCCTTGAGTTGCTCAAGGGTGTTGGTCAGCCTGTCCGCCGCCCCTTCGAGTTCCTTGAGAGCCAGCTGATAGAGCTGTTTTTCGGTTTTCACCTTTTTCAGCAACCGCATTCTTTCCTCGCGGGTGGAGGCGAGCTGTTCTTCCTGTCCCTTGACCTTGATGATGGTTTTCACCAAGGCCTGCTTTTCCTGGTGGAGGGCGGTTTGTGTTTTCTCAAGCGTCGCCACTTTTTCCCGATACTCACGGATAACGTCCTGGTCCCGCTTGAGCAGGGCGTCGAAATACTCGCGGAAGGCAAGAAGATCCGGCAGTTCACTGGTGGAAAAGATAACATTTATCACGCCGATATCTCCCATCCGGTAAAAGGCATTGAGCCGTTTTTTGATATGGCGCTTTGCCTGCTCCTTGGCCTTTTTTGCCTGGGCCTCCTCCTCCTGTTTGGCCGTCATGAGTTGCTCGTGTTCGCTCAAGTCCGTCTTGAGGCGGGAAAGTTTGTCGCCTTCATTCTGAATATCTCCGTTCAACCGCTCCAGTTCGGTGAGCAGGGAGGTTTCCTGTTTTTTGGTGGTCCGCACCCTGGATTTTTGATCCTCGATGCCTTTCTGCAAGCGCTGGATTTTTTTTTGTTCCTCGATAATCTTGGCGTCCACGGAGGGCGTTTCCGCGGCCGGACACAGGCGTTGGCCGAGACAGATGACCAGGGTCAGGGTCAAGACGCAGACAGGGAGGTATGGGCGGCGAAAGATGGAAATCATGGGTCAGATGCGGATAAATCTGCGGATTGAAAAAAGGCTGCCGACCGTGCACAGCACGATGCCGGCCAGCAGGATCGTGCCCGTGAGCGCCGGGGGAAAGAAGGCGAAATCAAAGAGTTTCAAAAAGCCCGGGCCGTTGAAGCGGCCGGCAATCCATTGATAGAGGAGGTACAGCGCGGCAAGTCCCAGGCTTGAGCCCAGAAACCCTTGCAACATGCCTTCGAGCAGAAGCGGCAGACGGATATAGGCGCTGGTGGCGCCAAGCAGCCTGAGAATCTCCAACTCGCCCTGTCTGGAAAGCACGGTGAGGCGGAGGGTATAGGAAACGATAAAGGTCATGCTGATGATGAGCAACCCCCCGCTTAACAGAACCACGACCCGGAGAAGATTGGTGAAGTAGCCGAAGCGGCGGAGCCAGTCGCTGCCGGACTGGACCTTGGCCGCGTGGGGCAGGGTCATGAGGAAGTCGGAAAACTGGCTGATCTTGGTGAGGTCATTGAGGGTTTTTAGGGGATACACCTCGATGGAGGGCGGGAGAAAGTCGGGGCCCAGGTCGGCTAGGACATCTTTTTCCTCGCCCAGTTGGGCGCTGAGCCGGGCAAAGGCCTCGTTGCGGGAGACAAAAACGATCTTTTCCACCGGCCCGAAATCACGGATTTTTTTCTCGAGCCCCGGGCGCATCGGCTCGGGAACCTCTTGGTCCAGATAGACAACGAGGCGGACATCGTCGCCCAGCCGGGCGCTGGCCCTGAGCATGTTGGTGTAGATGAGAAAGAAAAAGGCAAAGATCAGCACGGAGAGGGTCACGGTCAGCAGGGTCATGACCTGGGTCCCCCAGGTTTGCCTGAGATTTTTTCCGGTTTGGCGTAAGATATAGGCCAGAAACTGCATCGGCTGGTACTCCTTAAAGCTTGGGGCTTAGCGGCGGTTACGCTCCAAAAAGTTCGATCTGCCGTGGCGGCCGGATGGGATGGGCGGCAAGTTGTCCGCCGCGGAGCTTCATAACCCGGTGTCTCGTTTCCGAGTAAATCGATTCGTCATGGGTGGCAACCACAATGGTCGAACCATTTTTTTCGTTGAGGTGCCGGAAAAGATTGATGACCAGCTCTGTTGCCTCCGGGTCAAGGTTGCCGGTCGGTTCATCGGCCAGCAGCAGGCTCGGTCCGTTGGCCGCGGCCCGCGCCAGGGCCACCCGTTGCTGTTCTCCGCGGGAGAGCTCGCCGGCGAGCTTGTCCCGCTTGTCGGAGAGGTTGAGCAGGGCCAGCAGTTCCTCGACTCGGGTCCGGATGGCCTTGGTGCTTGCATACGTCACCTCCATGGCCATGGCGATGTTCTGGAGAACGGTTTGCCTGTCCAGCAGCCGGAATTCCTGGTAGGCAACGCCGATTTTTTGACGCATGCGCTGGATGCCGGCCGAACTGATCCGGGAAAGGTCGCGCCCGGCCACTTCGATGACGCCGCTGGTGGGCGTTTCCAGGCGGCAGATGAGTTTGATCAGGGTTGTTTTTCCCGCCCCGCTCATGCCGGTGAGAAAAAGGATCTCGCCCTTGTAAATCCGCAGGGAAACGTCTTCCACGGCGACAACATCAGGCGGATAGATCTTGGTGACGTTCACCAGTTCAATCAGGGGCTTGTCCGTGCTTGCGTCTCTCGGCATGTGAAAACCTTTTTCATTCGGACGGAGGGATGACCTCCGGATGGCAGCCAGGCCACACTATACATAACATTTTAATAATTAATGATAAAATATAGCATGTGAAAAAAAATTGACACTTTTTTTGTGAATAATGTATACAAAAGAACATAAACTGTGAAATTTATTAAAAGAAACCATGAAAAATCATGATGGGGTGGTATGACGCACAATCCCCTGCTCCTTCTGCTTCTTGATTCTTCCGGCCGTTCTTCCGAGCTGGTCAAGGCTCTGCAGAAAAAAGACCTGGCCCTGGCCATGGTCCGTTCCGAGGCGGAAGCCCGGCGTTGGCTGGAAGAAAACCAGTGCCAGGCGATCCTCCTGGCGGTGTCCTTGCTTCAGCCCCACGCTTCTTTTCTCGGTGATCTGCGGGATGGTGCTTCCCCGCTGGCGGTTATCGTGGCGGCCAGCGACCCGTCGGTCAGTGACGCGGTTGTCGCCCTGCAGGCCGGGGCCATCGATTACCTGGAGGCGCCGGTGAGCGAAAGCCGCCTTGACGCCGCCCTGGACAAGGCCGGGGTGAGCCGCCGCATCGCTTCGCCGGTTCAGGCCCCGGTAAAGACCGATAAAGGGTGCGCCGCCATCATCGGCAACAGCAGCGCCATGCGGCAGGTTTTTTCCCGGATCAAAAAAGTCTGCGATGCCGAAACCACCGTCTTGGTCCGGGGCGAATCCGGCACCGGCAAAGAGCTTATCGCCCAGGCCCTCCATTATGAAGGGGTGCGCGGTGCCGGTCCTTTTGTGCCGGTGAATTGCGGGGCCATTCCCGGGGAGCTCTTGGAAAGCGAGCTGTTCGGCCATGAGAAAGGCGCCTTTACCCACGCGATTCGGACCCGGCTCGGCCGTTTTGAGCTGGCCAACGGGGGCACCGTCTTTCTGGACGAGATCTCCGAGATGAGCCCCATGCTCCAGGTGAAGCTGTTGCGGGTTCTTCAGGAAAAAGAGTTTGAGCGGATCGGCGGCACCAAAACCATCAGCTCGGATTTTCGGGTGGTTGCCGCGACCAACCGGGATCTTGAGCAGGAGGTCCAGGCCGGGCGTTTTCGGGAAGATCTCTATTATCGCCTCAATGTTATCCCCATCGAAGCGCCCTCCCTGCGGGAGCGGCTCCAGGATATCCCTCTGCTGGTCGAGCATTTCGTGGCCAGGTTCAACCGGCTCCGGAAGAAAAAAATCAAGGGGGTGGCGGATGAGGTCATGGTCCGCTTCGCCCGCTACCCCTGGCCCGGTAATGTGCGGGAGCTGGAAAACATGCTGGAGCGCATGGTGATTCTCGCCGGCGGTGATGTGCTTACTTTGGCTGATCTGCCGGAGCGGTTGCTGGAGGCCGGAACCGTGCCGGCCGAGCGGGTTGAGGAACTTCCCTGCCAGGGTTTTTTCCTCAATGAGGTGCTGGCTGATTTTGAAAAACGCTTGATCCTGCAAGCCCTTGAGCAGACGGACTGGGTCAAGAACAGGGCTGCCAAGCTTTTGAATGTGAACCGGACCACCCTTATTGAGAAGATGAAACGATTCAAGTTGGTCTCGTCTTCTGCCGAGGCGTAGAAAAAAGGTGCGCCTCTTCTCTCTGGCGGCGTGGCCTGATGCAGGCAACACGGCTTGCTCCCGACTCCCGTGAAAGAAATCATGAAAAATATCCACTTCCCCCATTCCCTGCGTGCCTTGCCGCTCTTTATTTTTCTCGGCCTGGGGTTTCTCGTGGGAGGGCTCCAGCCGGAACAGGGCTGGGCCATGGATGGTGCCCCCTCCTCCCCGCAGGCAACGGTGCCGGAAGAGACCCCGGCGGAGGTCTGGCAGGAGGCGGTGGCGGCGGAGAAGGCTGGGGATCCGGCAAAGGCCGCTTCCGCGTATCAGCGCTACTACGAAAAATTCCGCGAGGCGGAACAGGCGGAAGAGGCGCTCTGGCAGGCAGCCCAAAACCTGAAGCAGCTGGCCCTGAAGAGCGCCACCCCTGAATGGGCCAAGGTCCGCGATATCTTCCGGCGGTATGGCGCTGATTTCCCAAAGGCGCAACGGGCGGCCGAGGCGTATTACGAGGTTGGCTACGCCCATTACCGCATGCGTTTTTATCGGGAAGCACGCATCTATTTCAAGCTCTTCTTGGCGCGTTATCCCGATTCTCCCCTGCGCGATCGGGCGCGGCTCGCCCAGGCAGACACCCTTTTTGCCTTGGGCAAGGTGGCCGAGGCGCTGGACATCTACAAAAATGTTGCCGAATCCGGCGGTGAGGATATCAAGGCCAAGGCCCTGATGGGGTTGGGGGAGATCATGGCTGCCGACAAGGATCCGGTTGGAGCCTTGAAAACCTTTGCCCTGCTTTTTGAAAAATATCCCGACTATCATTACCGAAATCCCGAATTGTTGCGCAAGCTCGGCTTTGTCTATCTGCGGGTGGGCAGGGAGGAGGACGCCCGCAACTCCCTGTTTCATTATCTGAATCTGGCCGAGAACCCTGTTGACCGGGAGGAGATTCTTTTCGAGTTGGGCGAGAGTTATCTGCGGGGCGGGGATGGACGCACGGCCCTGAAGCTCTATGAACGGGTGCTCGAGGATGGCACCCGCGAGGACCGGATTGCGGTTATGGCCCGGTTCCGGCGGGCGGAGTATATGGATAATCCTGAGCGGAGAACCATCAAGGGACAACCGGCCCCGGATCTGACCGACCCGGAGGGAGACAAGCCTTTCCTGGCCGTGATCGAGGCGTATCCCGGCGACCCCATCACCCAGGACGCCCGGCGCGCATTGTTTCTCCGCTATCAGGCCCGCAATGACGCCGCGGCTGCCGCTGATATCGGCGGCAGCTATCTGCACCATGACAAGCCTGGGCTCGCCGCCGGGAAAAAGGAAAATTTTTCCGGCAAGATTCTGCTCTACCTCGGGGAAGGGTTTCTGGCGCGGAAAGAATACGACAAGCTCTACCAATTGTATGTTGCCGAATACCGCCAAGTCAGCAGCCTGGAGAACGGCCGTTTTCTCTATCTGGTCGGGCAGGCGCTTGAGGCGTTGTCCCTGCTTGATCAAGCCTCCGCCGTCTATTTTCGGGCCCAGGGTTTGCCCCTGTCCGATGAAGACAAGGCCGATCTCTATAGCCGGAGGGCCGAGGTGTATCTTCTCCGGAAAAATCTGGCCGCGGCCAACCGGCTGCTCTGCTATGTCCGGGATATCTATAAAGACAGCGAATATCTTGGCGAATTCCATTACCTGACCGGCAAGCTCAACGAGGCCCAGGGGGAAAAAAAAGAGGCGCTTGCCTGGTATGTCCAGGCAACGGCAGCGGCCCCGGTGCCGCCCAAAATAAAGGTTTATGTGGAAGCGCGTCTGCGGATGCTGGCCACCCTTGGCCTGTATCCCGAGGGGCTGGAGGTTCTTTCCCGCGCCCGGCAGAAGCAATGGCTGGGGCCGGAAGCCTTGCAGGGCTGGTACAAAGATTTCGGCGACGGCTTGGCCAAGCAGGGCGCTCCGTCGGCCGTTGGCGCTTATTTGGCGGGAGTTGACGGGGATATGCCCAAGGAGAGCAAGGCCGCCCAGCAGATTCACCTCCAGCTTGGCGACCTGTTCCGCAAGCGCGGGGAGATGGAAAAGGGGCGCGGCCATCTCCAGAAGGCGCAGGCCGGGCCGGACGAGCTGCTCAAGAAAAAGGCGAAAACCATCCTGAATCAGATCGAAATCGATCTGGGGAAAAAATCGAGGGAGAGGTTCCGGTGAAAGCGAAGAGCAAGATATCTTGTCCGGTAACGGATTCCGGGGTAAGGCAACCACGTAGAGCACTTGCACCCACATCTGTAAGCGGTTGCAGGGTGCCCGGTGACCGCTTGCGCCGTCCGGGCCGGATCCTCTGATGGCCCAAGCGACTTTTGATACCCCGGAGCATCTGCGGGAATTCTTTTTCGCCATGATCGAAAGCCTGCCGGGCGGGATTGTGCTTGCGGATCGGCAGGGGAATCTGCTGGCGGTAAACCGGAAGGGGGCCGAGCTTCTCGGTCTCGCCGGAAGCTCTCTGCAGAACAAAACCTGTTGGGGGCTGCTCTCTCAAAAATTCGGCCTGACGCATGAACTTGCGGCCTTGGGTCTTTCCGGGGGGAGGTTGCTCTGCGAGGTGCCGGCCTCGGACGGCGGGGCGGAAAAGCGCTGCCTGCTCATCAGCCGCAACGATTTGCAAAGCCCCTTCCTGCATGTGGCCGGTTTTTTTCTTTCCTTGGAGGATGTCACCTTCCCGGCGCTGCTGGAAATGCATCTCGACCGGAGCAAGCGTTTTGCCGCCATGCAGGAGATGGCCGAGGCCATGAGCCAGGAATTGAAAAACCCCCTGGGCAGCCTTGAGCTGTATGCCTCGATCCTCAAGCGGGAGTTGGCCGGAGACCCGGACAATGAGCGGGTCGCGGCCCGGATGCTGGGGGCAGTGCGCACCATGCACCATCTGTTGGATAATTTTGTGACTTTTTCCGGGGTCTTGCTCCCGCAGATGCAGGAAATGGACCTGGTCCCGGTGCTTGAGAAAAGCATGGAAACTCTCCGTGAAATGGCTGGAGAGCATGGTATACTCCTGGAGAGCCGGATTGAGGTGGAGCAGGCATATCTCGTCGGGGACCAGGCCCTGCTGGGGCAGCTTCTGCTCAATCTTGGCCTGAATGCCATGGAAAGCATGCCGATGGGCGGGACATTTTCCTTAAGCCTGCGGACGCTGCCGCCGGACAGGGAACATGGCGCTCTGGTGGAAGTCAGGGTGCAGGACCAAGGGGCGGGGATCGCTCCGGAAAACCTGCCGAAAATTTTTGATCCGTTTTTCTCGACCAAGGGCAGGAATCGCGGGTTGGGTCTGGCCATCAGTCATGCCATTGCCGAGGCGCATCGCGGATTGATCGAGGTAGAGAGCGACCCGGGCCGGGGCACCACCTTCAGGGTGCTGCTGCCGGCGGACTCCGGTGTATCAATAGGAACCAGTCGGAAACAAGATGCCAGAGCCGATGTCTGAACAGACCCACAGAATACTGATCGTTGACGATGAGCAGAACATGCGCGTTGCCCTTTTTGAGGTGCTGAGCCGCGATGGCCACGACGTCGCGGTCGCGGAAAATGGCGAGATGGCCCTGGAGATGATCGCCAGACAGCCGCCGGAGCTGGTGATTACCGATATAAAGATGCCGGGCATGGATGGCCTTGAGCTTTTGCGGCAGGTAAAGGCGCTGCGCCCCGAGCTGCCGGTGGTGATCATGACGGGTTTCGCCACGGTGGATACGGCGGTGGAGGCCATGAAGCAGGGGGCCTTTGATTATCTCCTGAAGCCGTTCCCGGTGGAGGTCATTGAAGAAACGGTGGCCAGGGTTTTTGCCTTGCAGCGCCGATTGCCGCAACCGGCTGACCGGCCGGGGGGGCAGAAAGCCGGGGAAGCGACCGCCTTTGAAAAACCGCTCATCGGCCAGAATCCGAAGTTGTTGCAGCTCATGGCCCGGGCTCGAAGCGTGGCCTCCAGCAAGGCCACCGTCCTGATTCTCGGCGAATCCGGAACGGGCAAGGAGGTTTTTGCCCGCTTTATCCATCTGGAGAGCGAGCGGCGAAACGGGCCTTTCGTGGCCTTGAACTGCGCCGCCCTGCCGGAAGGGCTTCTGGAAAGCGAGCTGTTCGGCCATGAGAAGGGAGCGTTCACCGGAGCTGTTGTCACCAAGAAGGGGAAATTCGAGCTGGCTGACGGCGGCACCTTGCTGCTGGATGAGATCGGGGAGATTCCCCTCCACCTCCAGGCCAAGCTGCTGCGGGTGCTCCAGGAGGAAGAGGTGGACCGGCTGGGGGGCAGGGCGCCTTTCAAGATCGATGTGCATGTGCTGGCCACCACCAACCGTGACCTGGAGCTGGCGGTGAAGGAGGGTGTTTTTCGCCAGGATCTCTATTACCGCTTAAACGTCATCCCCCTGAAGCTGCCCCCCCTGCGCGAACGGAGGGAGGATGTCGGGTCGCTGGTTGATTTTTTCGTGTGCAAGTATGCGGCCCAATACGGCAAGCCGGTGAAAAAGCCTTCCTCCGCCGTCTGGGAAAGGTTTGCCGACTATGGCTGGCCGGGCAATGTGCGGGAGATGGAGAATCTGATCGAGCGGGCCATGCTGCTTTCCCAGGGCCGGGAACTGGAGCTGTGGGATTTCTGGGACGATGTCGAGCCGCCGTCCGGGACCGAAGCGGTGGAGGTGGTTGCCCTGGCTTCCGGCCATTCCGCCGTGGCGGCGGCCAATACCTCCGCGGCCATGGAGATCGGGACCCAGACCTTGCGGGAGGTGGAGCGTCAAATGATCCTCCAGGCCTTGCAGGCAAACGACAATAATCGGACACATGCGGCCGAGATTCTCGGGATCAGTGTCCGGACCCTGCGCAATAAACTGCATGAATACCGTTCCCAGGGCATGATCGATTAAAGTCCCCTGGTGTGCCCGGTAACGCCAGCTGCCCTGAGTCGATCCAATTTTTAATCCTTTTATTTCAATAAGTTGTGATATTCCCCCTTCGCGCTGCGGCGCGTCTTGCTTTTCCGGTCGCCCCCCTTCTGAAGATTTCCTCCGCTTTGAAAAACAGCTATTTTTCTCGATGGGGCTTTTCCGCGGAAAAAATATTTGTAGTCGGCATTCTTTTTGCAAGAGAATCGGGCAGGTTGGTTTGATTCAGAAAAGGAGAAGGATATGCCCATCAATAAACTGTTCGACGGCAATATCGAAACCATGCGCCAGGCGCTGACCCTGCGTCAGGAGCGGCAGGGGCTGATCCAGTCCAATGTCGCAAACCTGGAAACCCCGGGCTATACGGGGCAGGATTTTAATTTTGCCCGGGTCATGCAGAGTGTGATGAGCGGCCAGGGGGAGTTGGCCCGAACCGATAAGGGACACATGCAGCTCGATGCCATGGAAGCCAGCAAAACCAGGGAGTTTACCAACGAGAAAAAACCGGTGGACCTGGATCAGGAGATGGTGAAGATGGCGGAAAACCAGCTGATGTTTCAGGTGCTCGCCAAAAGCATCGGGAAAAAATTTGATTCACTGCGCTATGCCATTGACGAGGGAGGTAAATAACAAATGGATACCTTGACAGCCATGCAGATCAGCGGCTCCGCCCTCAAGGCGGAGCGGGCCCGACTCAACATTGCGGCCATGAACCTGGCCAATGCCAACACCACCCGGACCATCGAAGGCGGGCCGTACAAGGCCAAATCCGTGGTCTTCGCGGCCAAGCCTCTGGACGGGTTGAATTTTCAGGACACGCTCAACTCCACCACCGAGCGGCTTCGCAAGGTCGAAGTGGTGCGGATCAGCGAAGACAAGGCGCCGTTCAAGGAGGTCTACGATCCATCGCATCCGGACGCCGATGCCAACGGGATAGTTCGTTTTCCCAACGTCAACGTGGCCGAGCAGATGGTGGACATGATGAGCGCCCGACGTTCCTATGAAGCCAATGTCACGGCCTTGGATGCCGTCAAAAATATGGCGCTCAAGGCCCTGGAGATCGGCAGATAGTTGTTGGTTGAAGACGGTGCGGCTTATTTGTCGAGCAAACCCTGTGTAACTGGAGGTATATAGATGAAAGAGATTGCCATGCAGCCGGTCAGCCTGCCCGGAGCATCACCGCTGAAGTCCCCTGGCGCGCCGGGCGTTGCCGGCACGGGGTTTTCCGAGCTTCTCAGCCGGTCCATCGCCGAGGTGAACAGCCAGACCCAGGAGGCGGACCAGCTGGTGCAAGGGCTTGCCGCCGGCGAACACGCCAACATCCATGAAACCATGATCGCCATGGAAAAATCAGGGATATCCTTTCGAATGATGACCCGGGTGCAGCAGAAGGTCATCGATGCCTACCGCGAGATCATGCGGATGCAGATTTAGCAGGTGCTCTTGAATCCCTGTAACAATCCGGCTTGATGCCGGGATTGGGCAAAAACCACGGAATGTAACTGTTCCGCAGTGCCGCAGATGCGCGGAAGAGGTCTGCGAAGTGTGCTGTTGCACATGAGCAGACCGATGACAAAGCAGATGTGGTGCTGCGGGACAGTTACGAAATTATTAGGCAAAGGAACAGAACATGGCTACCCCAAAAGAAATTCTTGAGCAGATGGCTTCCATTGCCAAGGGCCTGAGTATGACCCAGAAAATACTCGGGGTTGTGGTGATCGCCGTGGTGGTTGGCGGCCTGCTGAGCCTGACCACCGCCGGCAAGGAGACCTCGTATAAGGTTCTCTTTTCCGGGTTGAACCAGGAAGATGCCGGCGAGGTTCTGGCAAAACTCAAGGACCAGCGCGTTCCGTACAAGTTGTCGGATGATGGCGGGGCCATTCTGGTTCCGGCTTCGCAGGTGTATGAGGTCCGGCTGACCCTGGCCGGCGAGGGGTTGCCCCGGGGCGGCGGCGTCGGTTTTGAGATCTTCAACCAGACGAGCTTCGGGCAGACCGACTTTGTCCAGCGCTTGAACTATCAACGGGCCTTGCAGGGGGAGCTGGCCAGAACCATCCGAAATTTCCAGCAGGTCATCGAGGCCAGGGTCCATATCGCCACCCCCAAGGAATCGGTGTTCATCGAGGATGAAAAGCCCCCCACCGCCTCGATCAGCGTCAAGCTGCGCGGCCGGGAAAAACTCAACCAGCACGAGATACAGAGCATTGTCAACCTGGTGGCCAGCGCGGTTCCCGGGCTTACCACCGACAATATCACCCTGGTCGATACCAGCGGCCGTCTGCTCTACCGGAAACAGGCCGAAGGCGAGGGGATACTCACCGGCAATCAGCTGGAGTATCAGATAAAGATTGAAGACACCCTGCGGCAGAAGGTGGAAACCATGCTGGAGGAGGTGGTCGGCGTCAACCGGGTCAGGGCGCGGGTCACCGCGGAAGTGGATTTCAACAAGGTTGAGCGGACCGAGGAAATCTTTGATCCCGAGGCCCAGGTAGTGCGTAGCGAGCAGATGCTCACGGAAAACGATCAGCGGGGCGGCGCCACTCCCGAGGGAATCCCCGGGGTCAAGGGTGAGCTTGCCACCTTTGCCGAGGAGGGCGGGGAAGGAACGTCCGCCGCCGGGTACAATCGCAACAATGTTACCCGGAATTATGAAATCAGCAAACAAACCAAACACACCCAGGACAAGGGCGGGGCTATCAAAAGATTGTCCATCGCCGTCATGGTCGATGGCTCCTATGAAAAGAGCGTTGACAAGGATGGGAAGACAAGTCTAAAATACCAGCCGCGAAGCCCTGAAGAAATGCGGAATTTGGACAAGTTGGTTAAAAATGCCATTGGCTATAGCGAAGAACGTGGCGATCAGGTGGAAGTGGCGAGCCTGCCCTTTGCCCTCTCCTCGGTGCCCGAGCCGGAGGTGGACACCATGGAAAAATGGCGGGTAATGATGGAATGGCTGGCCATGCCCTTGGTCTATCTGCTGGTTGCGCTTCTGGTGCTCCTCTTCGTCATCAAGCCGTTTCTGAAAATTCTTGCCACCAAGCAATTGGAGACCCGCGCAGGCGGGACAGTGCCCAGGCCGGGCGGGTATGGTCCCGCCGTCGGTGGAGCGGCGCTTGAGGAGGAGGACCTTTCCCTCGCCCCGCGCGGGATCACCGATCAGGAGCGGATTTATCGCCTGGCCCAGAGCGATCCTGACCGGGCCGCGGATCTGGTGCGCCGCTGGCTGCGGGAAGAGGCCTAGTCCATGAGCAAAGCCGATAAAAAGAGCGGTGAATCCCTCACCGGCCCGGAGAAAGCGGCGGTCTTTCTGCTCACCGTGGGCGAGGATTTTGCCTCCCAGGTTTTCCAGCGGCTTGACCCCGAGGATATCAAACAGGTCGGCCGGCAGATGGCCAGGATCGACAAGGTCGATAAAGAGGACCTGACCGCTCTGGTCAATGAGTTCAAGGCCGATACCGGCGACACCGACATCTTCCTTTCCGGCAACGAGATGCTGGAGGGCGCGCTGAAGCGGGCGCTTTCCAGCGACAAGGCCAGCGAGATTCTGGAAGAGATCCGTTCCGACTGGAAGCTCACTCTTTTTCAGAAGGCGCGCAAGCTCGAACCCAAGGTGCTGGTCAACTTTCTGCGCAACGAACATCCCCAGACCGTGGCCCTGGTTCTCTCTGTTTTGGAGCCGACCCAGTCGGCCCAGATCCTCATGGAGTTCAATGAGGAGGTGCAGGTGGAAGTCATGATGCGGATGGCGGAGCTCGACAAGGTAAGCCCCGAGATTCTGGTGGATGTGGACCGGGTGCTGCAGGACGAGCTGCTTTCCGTCGAAGGCATGGAGGGCCAGCGTCTCGGCGGGGTGGAGGCCGTGGCCGAAATCCTGAACAATGCCGATCGGGGGCTCGAGGCCTCTATTCTCGAAGGGATTGAGGAACAGCGGGAAAATCTGGCCGATGAAATCCGCCGGTTGATGTTCGTCTTTGAAGATCTTCTGAGCGTGGATGACCGGGGTATCCAGTCCATCCTCAAGGAGGTCAGCACCGATGACTTGAAATTGGCCCTCAAGCTCGCCTCCGAGGATCTCAAGGCGAAGATCTTCAGCTGCATGTCTTCCCGGGCCGTGGAAATGCTCAAGGAAGATATGGAAATCATGGGGCCGACCCGGGTAAAGGATGTCGAGGGCGCCCAGCAGTCCATAATCAAGATTGCCAAACGGTTGGAGCAGGAAGGCAAGATCCAGCTCATGCAGGGCGGCGGCGGCGAGGACGAATTTGTCTAAGGTTATCAAATTGCAGCAGGACCGTGCCGTGCCGACGCAGGCCGGGCCGCGCCTGGAAACGGAAGAGTTCCTCTCCTTTGAGGATTTCTGGCAGGCCAAGCCCGGCAGCGCTGAAGCTAAACGGTTTGCCAGGCACAGGTCTCCGCAGGAGGTTGCCATGGAAGAGGCAGCGGAGATGATCCGCCAGGCCGGGGCCCAGGCGGAAAAACTGAGGGAGCAGGCCTATGCCGAAGGTCTGGCCAAGGGCGAGGCCGAGGGCAAGGCGGCAGGGCTGGCCCAGGATGAACAGCAGCGGCAAGAGCTTGCCGCGCTGCTTGCTGCCCTGGAGGGGGAGCGGGAAGCGCTTCTGCGGCAGCATGAGGAAAGCATGCTCGCCCTGATCACCACCATGGTGGACCGGCTGGTGCACCACGAGGTTTCCGTGAACCCCCTGGTTCTCCAGGCCTGTCTTAAAAATGCCATGGAATTTGTGGTGGAAAACTCCACGGTGGCGATCCATCTGCATGGCGATGATTTCGGTCGGCTGAAAAAGGCGAGCCTGGAGAATTCCCGCCTGATCGAGGGCAAGAACCGGATTCAGCTGGTCGAGGACCCCAACATTGCCGTGGGTGGTTGTTTCCTGAAAACAGACTTCGGCGAGATCGACGCCACCCTGGAAAACTGCAAGGCAAGGTTGTATGCCGCGGTTGAGCAGGCCTTTTTCGCGGCCATGGCTGCGGATGTGTAACTGTCCAGCAGCACCGCACCTGCGTTGTCATCGGCCTGGCTCATGTGCGCTAGCACACTTCGCAGGCCTCTTCCTAGCATCTGCGGCACTGCTGAACAGTTACCTTTCGTAGCTTGTTTTGCTTTTTTGGCTCCAAGCAGGATAGTTACGCTGATACTGCCGATGCTTATAACTCAAGGATGATGGCCCCATGAATCTTTCCCGCTGCCTCCAGGTTGCCCAGGATACCTCCCTCGTCAGCGTGGGCGGCCGGGTGAATCAGGTTATCGGCATGGTTCTGGAGAGCCTGGGGCCCGGGATTCCGGTGGGCAGCATCTGCGAGGTTTCGGTTTTTAAGGGCACGAGCACGGTGCTGGCCGAGGTGGTCGGTTTTCGGGAAGGCAGGGTGCTGCTCATGCCTTTAGGCGAGATGCGCGGGGTTGAGCCGGGCAGCGCCATCCGGCTGGTGGGCGGGCAGGCCGGGGTGCCGGTGGCCGAGTCCCTGTTGGGCCGGGTTATCGACGGCTTGGGCAATCCCATGGACGGCAAGGGTCCCCTGCGGCCCGAGGCCCAGTATCCCCTTTACGCCGCCCCCTTGAACCCCATGGAGCGCGAGCGCATCCTGGAGCCGGTGGACGTGGGGGTGCGGGCCATCAACGGCCTGCTGACCCTGGGCAAGGGGCAGCGCATCGGGATTCTCGCCGGTTCCGGGGTGGGAAAAAGCACCCTGCTCGGCATGATCGCCAGGCATACGGCCGCCGACATCAGCGTCATTGCCCTGATCGGCGAGCGTGGCCGGGAATTGAAGGATTTTATCGAGCGGGATCTCGGCCCCGAGGGGCTGGCCCGGTCGGTGGTGGTGGTGGCCACCTCGGATCAGCCGCCCCTGGTGCGGATGCGCGGGGCCTATCTGGCCACGGCCATCTCCGAGTTTTTTCGGGACAAGGGCCGCGACGTGATCCTGATGATGGATTCCGTCACCCGTTTCGCCATGTCCAGCCGGGAGGTCGGCTTGGCCATCGGCGAGCCGCCCACCTCGCGCGGCTATACCCCCTCGGTCTTCGGCCAACTCCCCAAGTTGCTGGAGCGGGCGGGAACCTGCATGGGCAAGGGGAGCATCACCGGCATCTACACGGTGCTGGTGGAGGGCGACGACATGAACGAGCCCATCGCCGACGCGGTGCGTTCCATCGTGGACGGCCATATCATTTTGAGCCGGGATCTGGCGAGCCAGGGCCATTACCCGTCCATCGAGGTCATGGGCAGCATCAGCCGGTGCATGACCGATGTGGTGCCCAAGGATCAGGTGCATGTGGCCCATAAATTTTTGGAAGTCATGGCCACCTACCGCCGCTCGGAAGACCTGATCAATATCGGCGCCTATGCCAAGGGCAGCAATTCCAAGATTGACAACGCCATTGCCATGATCGACCGGTTGAACGGTTATCTCAAACAGCCGGTGGAGGAAAATGTTTCCTTTGCCGAAAGTGCCCGGCAGCTGGCGGAAATTTTTGCCACGGACAGCCAAAGCCTTCCGGGTGCGGTTAAATGATGAGAGGAAACAATGGCGTATCATTTCAGGCTTGAAACGGTTCTGGGGCTGCGGCGGAATCTGGAAGAGCTTGCCCAGCGGAAACTGGCCAGCGAACTCACCCTGCTTGAACAGCAGAGGATGCAGCTTGCCGCGCTCAAGCAGCAGCGGCAGGAATTGATTGCCGAGTTTGAAGAAGAAAAACACCGGCAGATGCCGGCCCCGATCTTTGCTTTTTATGTGGAAGGCATCTTCCGCAAGGAGCAGGAGGTCGAGGCTGGGCAAGCCTTGGTGCAAGCCCAGCTTGGCGCGGTTGCCCGGGCCAGGGAAGAGCTGACCGGCAAGGTGCGGGACAAAAAGGTTATGGAAAAGGCCAGGGAGCGGGATTATCAGAAATTTCTCCTGGCCGGCTTGAAGAAAGAGCAGAACGAGGCGGACGAGATGATGATGCTTCGTTTCGGCCGCAAGGGCAATCTCCACTAAGCAGGAATGGGGGGCGCCATGCCCACCCCGGACGGAATCATGAAAAAACGCAACCGCAGGTATGTCCTCCCAATTCTCGCCGGGTTGTTGACCCTGGCGGTGGCCATCCCCGCTTTTACCGAAGAGAAGCCCCCGGGCAGGCTCACGCCCCAGGAGATTTCCGGTGCCGCCGCGTTGCAGGAACGGGAAGAGGCCCTGGCTGTCAAGGAAAAGGCGCTGGCCGAGAAGGAGAAGGAGCTCGCCGCCTTGAACAAGGAAGTGGACGAGAAGTACACCAAACTCAATGCCCTGCAGGAAGAACTCAAGGGACAGCTCGGCGGGGCGGTTAAGGGCCAGGATCAGCAGTTCAAAAACCTGATCAAGGTTTACAGCGCCATGAGTCCGTCCAAGGTGGCGCCCCTGCTTGATAAGATGGAGGATGTCGAGGTGGCGGAGATATTGCGGGCCATGAAGACCGAGGCGGTGGCCAAGATCATTCCCAAGCTGGGGCAGGATAAGGCGGTGCGGGTGAGCAGACTTCTTGGCTTGCCCTGAGGAAGGTTATTGGATTGCGATTTTTTTGAGCCCTTCCGGCGGTTAGCCGGAGGGGCTTTTTTGTGATTCTTCCGGGAATTCCGGGGAAAGTGACGAGGCCTTTCTGCCGTTCTCTTTTTCTTCTTTTGCGTGCCCAAAAGAAGAAACAAGAAAAAGGCACCCCAGCCAGTCCTGGCCCTGCGGGCTTCCCTTACTTCTCGCCGAGGGCGGGACGCGGAAAAACTCGGGCTTCGCCCTCAAACAGTTCCCGCGTCTTTTTCCGCCCTCGTCTGCGAGGCGCGGCAGGACAAATGGGGAAAATTCCCATTGGCACGCAGCCGAGCACCGGAGAGGCTGCCGAAAAGGGGATTTGCACTGT
>DASWIU010000010.1:0-7857 GCA_036397515.1 Desulfurivibrionaceae bacterium
TGCGTGCCCAAAAGAAGAAACAAGAAAAAGGCACCCCAGCCAGTCCTGGCCCTGCGGGCTTCCCTTGCTTCTCGCCGAGGGCGGGACGCGGAAAAACTCGGGCTTCGCCCTCAAACAGTTCCCGCGTCTTTTCCGCCCCCGTCTGCGAGGCGCGGCAGGACAAATGGGGGAGGGAGAAGGTCCCATTGGCCCGCAGCCGAGCACCGGAGAGGCTGCCGAAAAGGGGATTTGCACTGTTTGAGGCGAAGCCGAGTTTGCAAAGCCCCGGCAGCGTCGAGGAGTACCCCTAAAGGGGCATAAACTCCGGGTATCCCGCCTTTGGCGGGACAAGAGACACCGGGGGCCCTTTCTTTGGTTCGTTTCTTTGGGCAAGCAAAGAAATGAACAGACATAATTTCATGGCGTACTCCCCGGCATTCCCGGATGAACCAGGGAAAAGCCTCCCGTATTATGCCCGGATCAGGGAAAGCAGCTCCTCTGTCTTGGCGGCCAGTAGGGCCGGATCACCCTTGCTTTCCACATTCAGGCGCAGGACCGGCTCGGTGTTGGAGCTGCGGATGTTGAAGCGGAAATTCTCCGCGGTAAAGCTCAAGCCATCGGTGTAATCCTTCTCCCCCTCCGTTCCGGCATAAAACGCCTCCACTCGGGCAATCACCGCCGCTGGGTCGCTGACTCTATTGTTGATCTCGCCGCTCACCGGAAAAGCCGCCTGCCGTTCCCGCACCAGTTGCGAAAGGGGCAGGCCGGACTCGCTCAAAATCTGGGCCACCAGCAGCCAGGGGATCATGCCGGAGTCGCAGTAGGCAAAATCGCGGAAGTAATGGTGGGCGCTCATCTCGCCGCCGTACACCGCATCCTCGGCCCGCATCCTTTCCTTGATAAAGGCATGGCCGGTTTTGCTCATGACCGGGACTCCGCCCGCCCGCCGGACCAGCTCCTCGGTATTCCACACCAACCGCGGATCGTGGATGATCTTCGCCCCGGGATGCTTGGCCAGCATGGCCTGGGCCAGCAACCCCACCAGGTAGTAGCCCTCGATAAAGCCCCCTTGCTCGTCAAAGAAAAAACAGCGGTCGAAATCGCCGTCCCAGGCCAGGCCGAAATCCGCGCCATGTTCCCGCACCGCTTGGGCCGTGACCTCCCGGTTTTCCGGGAGCAGGGGGTTGGGCACCCCATTGGGGAAGGTACCGTCCGGTTCCCACTGGAGTCTGATGAACTCAAAGGGCAGCTCGGCGGCCAGCCGGTCGATCACCGGTCCGGCGCAGCCGTTGCCGGCATTGGCCACGATCTTGAGCGGCTGCAAATCCTTTGTGTCGATATAGCCCAGCAGGTGGTCGAGATAGGCAGGCTTGTTGTCCAGATGGGTCAGGACGCCGGGCTTGTCCGCTGTTAATCGATGCCCTGCCGCGGCCAGCCGCTCGATCTCCCGCAGCCCGGTGTCGCCGGAGATGGGTCGGGCTCCCTGGCGGACCAGCTTCATGCCGTTGTAATCCGCCGGGTTGTGGCTGGCGGTGACAATGACCCCGCCGTCCACCGCAAGCTGGAAGGCGGCGCAGTAGATCTCCTCGGTGCCGCACAGGCCCAGGTCCACCACATCGACCCCGGCCGCGAGAAAGCCCTCGGCCAGGGCCTTGGCCAGCGCAGGGCTGGAAAGGCGGATGTCGTGGCCGATGGCCACCTTTTTCGGGGCGAATTGGGCGCTGTAGGCCTGGCCGATGTTGAAGGCCAGGGGTTCGTTCAGTTCATCGGGCACCCGGCCGCGGATGTCGTAGGCTTTGAAGCAGGGGAGTTTGGCTGGCATGTTGTCTCCGGCAAGTGATGGGAATGAGAGGGCCTCCACCGTTTATCTGGCGGCATCATACCCCACAAATCTGATTTTGCCACCCGCCGCTGCGCCCGTCGCAAAAGAGCCTTTTTGCAAGGCGGAGAAAAAATCTTTTGATTTGACTTGGGTCAAGGGTTTGTCGGATTCTGTACAGTATAACCACACAATGTTTGTCGATTTTGCCTGATCGGCAAGGGGAAAGAAGGCGCTGTTGCGGCTCAGGGCAAGGGCTGTCCGGTCCGGAAAATTATTTTACCAGGAGAGGATCACCATGAAACTTGGCAGGCGGGATTTTATAAAGGGCGCGGTGGGCACTGGCTGCGCCTTGGCGTTTGGTCTCAAATTTTTCCATTTTGCCGATGACGCCCAGAGCTATGCCGCGCAGGTTGACCAGATCATCCGCTCGACCTGTTCCCCCAACTGCACCGGGGCCTGCGGCTACAAGGCCCGGGTCACCAAGGGACGGATCAGCACCCTGATTCAGGCCGCCGATTATCCGGAAGACTCCTATAACCCCCGCGGCTGTCTGCGCGGCTTGTCGATGATGGATCTCATCTACGGCAAGGATCGCCTCAAGTACCCCCTGATCCGCACCGGTCCTCGCGGCAGCGGCCAGTTCCGCCGGGCGAGCTGGGACGAGGCCCTGGATTATGCCGCAAGCAAGCTCAAGGGAATCGCCGACAAACACGGGCCCGAGGCCATTGCCGCCACCATCCAGGTGCCGGGCACCGGCTATGTGCAGAAAGGCGCCATGGTGGCCCTTGCCGGCCTGGCCCACTGGACCATGCACCACGGCTACGACCAAAACGGCGATCTGCCCATGTTCTGGCCCATGACCTTCGGGGTGCAGAGCGAGGAGCTGGAGTCGCTGGAATGGCTGAACGCCCGCTACACCATGGTCTTTGGCTCCAATGTCATGCAGACCCGGCTGCCCGACGCCCATCACATGATCGAGGCCAAGCGCCGCGGCCGCCTGGTGGTGGTGGACCCGGATTTTTGCAGCACCGCGGCCAAGGCGGACGAATGGCTGCCGATCAAGGCCGATACCGACGCCGCCCTGGCCTTGGGCATGGCCAAGATCATCATCGACCGCCGCCTCTACGATGCCGAATTCCTGCGGGATTTCACCGACTTCCCGATCCTGGTCCGCAAGGACAGCGGCAAGCGCTTGCTGGCCGGAGAGGTGCAGGCCTTGGCCGGTAACGCCAAGACGCACATCATCCCCGAGTACCGCCGCCTTTTTGTGGTCCAGAGCGGCAACAGTCTGCAGATCCTCGATCCGGAAAATCTGGCCCCGACCCATGCCGAACTGGAGGGCGAATACCAGGTCACCCTGACCGACGGGCAAACGATCACGGTGGAGACGGTGCTCACCGCTCTCAACAGGACGCTGGCCGATTACACCCTGGACAAGGTGGCGGCCATCACCGGGATCAATCCGGAGCAGATCGAGCGGGTCGCTGTCGAGGCGGCCACCAACACGCCGCTGCATGTGATCTACGGCGCCAGCAACTACCAGTGGTACAACGGCGATCTCAAGGGTCGGGCCATTTCCCTGCTGCCGGTGCTGACCGGCAGCATCGGCAAGAGCGGGGCCGGCATCTCCACTTACGCCGGGCAGTACCGGATCCGCTTCAACCTGAAAAGCTGGTGGTCCCCGGAAGATGCCAAGCTCAACTGGGTGCCCTATCTCCACTTTCTCCAGGGCAAGGGGCCCCGCTATCCCGAAAACGGAATCAAGGCCATGGTCGGCGGCTGGGGCAACCCCTTTGACCAGCACAACATGAGCAACCGGCTCAAGGAGTTGGCCACCTCCGGCGAGCTGGAGTTCATCCTGACCACCGATTTCCAGATGTCCACCAGCTGCCAGTGGTCCGACGTGGTGCTGCCGGCCCCCACCTGGTATGAAAAGTACGATCTCACCGCCACCATCCTCCACCCCTATCTCCAGCTCCAGCAGCCGGCCATCAAGCCGCTGTTTGAATGCAAATCCGAACTCTGGATCTTCCGGGAGCTGGCCAAGCGGTTGGTGCCGGAGCATGTGGGCCATTTCTTCCCGGAGCTGGACGAGAATGCGGCGGCCCTCAAGGTCGTCGAGCTGCTCCTTGCCACCGGCGGCCCGGAAACGGCGGGCATCACCCTGGCGATGCTGCAAAAAGGGCCGGTCCGTCTCCATTCTTCGGCGCCCCAGGACCGGCAGATCCCGTTTTACGAACAGGTCGCCCACCGGCAGCCCTTTCCGCCGCCCAGCTACCCGGCGCCGCTCAAGGCCACGGCCCAGTTTCTGCGCAGCGGCCGGATCGAGTTTTACAAGGACGAGGATCTTTTTTTGAGCGAGGGCGAGCAGCTGCCGGTGCACAAGGAAACCTACGCGGATACCGAGTACAAGGCCAATCCGGCCGCCCGCGACAAGTACCGCTTGCGTTTTGTCACCAAGAACTCCCTCTACCGGGTCCACTCCACCCATTCCAACAACACCATCCTGCTGGAGTTGCAGGACAACAAGCCCAAGGTCTTTCTCAACCCCGGCGACGCCAAGAGCCGCGGGATCAAAGAGGGCAATCTGGTCCAGCTCTACAATGATCGCGGCAAGACCCGCGCCCATGCGGTTCTGGACCCCGGCTGCAGCCAGGGCACCGCCATCTTCGAAGAGGGGTGGTGGGGGCGTTATCTGGCCGACGAATCGTACAATTCGTTGACCTATCCGTGGATCAAGCCGCTGCATGAAATTTATTTCGTCCCGGGCATGTGGTCGCCCACCACGGCATGGAACGAATGCCTGATCGACGTGAGGAGGATATCGGCATGAAGATGGGAATGGTAATAGATCTGGAGAAATGCATCGGTTGCCGCTCCTGCATGGTGGCCTGCAAACAGCACAACGGTCAGCCGCCCGGCACCTGGTGGAACCGGGTCTTCACCCCGGGCAGCCAGCACCATCTGACCCCGCCGGTCAAGGGGGTCGAGTTTTTCCTGCCCGTGCATTGCCAGCACTGCGAAAACGCCCCCTGTGAAAAGGTCTGCCCGGTGGGGGCCACTTATCACAGCGAAGACGGGGCGGTGCTCATCGATTTTGAGCGCTGCATCGGCTGCCGCTACTGCATGGCGGCCTGCCCCTACGGGGTGCGGCAGTTCAATTGGGAAGAGGCCAAAAAGGCGCACCAGCGCTCGCAATATCAGGAAAACTACCATTACGGCTATCCGGTGGATCACCGCAAGGAGGGTCGCCTGGTCTACACCCCGCTACGGCCCAAGGGGGTGGTGGAGAAGTGCACCTTTTGCGTCCAGTACCGGGATAAGGGCGAGTTGCCCGCCTGTGTGCGCGGCTGCCCGGGCAAGGCCCGGATGGTCGGGGACCTTGACGACCCCAACAGTGAGGTGCGCAAGCTGATTCGAGACCGCAATGCCTTCCAGCTCTTGCCGGAAAAGGGGACCAAGCCCACGGTCTATTATCTGCCGCCCAAACCAAAGGAGATATAATCATGTCCCAAACAATGAAAATCAGCCTCTGGGCCAGCGGCCTCGTTTTTTTGGTTGCGGTGGCGGCCTGGCTCTATCAGCTGCAAGAGGGTTTGGTGCTGACCAACCTGCAGAATTCCTACAGCTGGGGGCTCTATATCTCGGGCCTTGCCTTTTTCGTCGGCAACGCGGCGGGCGGGTTGGTCTTAAGCTCGTCCATCTATCTTTTCGGGGTGAAGAAACTCAAGCCCCTGGCCAAGCTCGGGGCGCTGACCGCCTTTGCCAATGTCACCGCCGCCATGCTCATCGTGCTGCCGGATATCGGCAAACCGGTCCGGCTCTACAATATGCTGCTGCACCCCAACTTCACGTCGCCGCTGGTCTGGGACGTGATCGTGCTCAACCTCTATGCCGTGGTCTCGGCGCTCTATCTCTACATCCTCATGCTGCCCGACCTCACCGGCAAGCTGGGTAAGTTCGCCATTCCGGTGGCGAACCCGGCCGAATTTTCGGAAAAATGGGCCAAGCGGATCGCGCCGGTGGCGCTGTTTTTCGCCATCGGCATCCATGTGATCACCGCCTGGATCTTTTCCACTCAAGGGGCGCGGGACTGGTGGTTTTCTCCGGCCATGGCCCCGGATTTCGTCTCGGTGGCCGTTGGCGTGGGCACGGCGGTGGTCTTGTTGGCCGGAGCCCTGGCTTACGGCACCGGAGAAAAGTATCAGGACGCCTACCAGACCCTGGGACTGATCATCTTCATGGCGGTGTGCGTGCATCTTTTTCTGATGATGAACGATCTGGCGATCCACGCCTGGTACGGCAACGCCGAAACCCACCGGATCATGGAGATCGCCTGGGGTGATTTCGCCTGGGCCCATATCTTCGAGGTGGTGGCACCCCTGGCCGGGGCCGGGCTGCTGATGCAAGCCGGGGTCCGGCGCTCGCTGCCGAAATTGGCCGCCAGCGCCGGGCTGCTCATTGCCGGGGTCTTTGTCCACCGCTTTTTGATCATGCCAGCCGCCTACAACAACATCCCCATGACCATGACTCCGCTGGGCCTGCCCGGCGTGCACTGGTCGCTGCCCATTGCCTCGGGCCGGTTTTTTCCCGGGATGAGCACCTTTGTTGAGCACTATGCCTACTTCCCCTCGCTGATCGAGATCGTGATCCTGCTCGGTACCGTGGCCTACGCGGTATTCCTGATCCTGCTGGCCATCGCCAAGCTGCCGATCCTGGCCAAGGAGGTGTCCTGATGAGGGATGGCGAACTCCATGCCGGGCTGGGACTTATTTCTCGCCTGTTCACTTATCCGGACCAGCCGCTTGGCCTAGCTTCCGTCCCGGGGGAAATGGAGGCCGGGGCGTTGCTTGAGGCGATGCACAGCCTGGCGCCGGTCCGCTTGCAGAACGAATACGTCCGGCTCTTTATCAATGCCCTGCCCGAGGTGCCCTGCGCCCCCTATGGCTCGGTCTATCTGGAAGGCTCGGTCATGGGCGAATCCACGGTGCGGGTGGGCGAGATCTACCGCAAATACGGGATGGAGACCACGGAGCTGCCGGACCATATCGCGGTGGAAAGCGAGTTTCTCGCCTGGCTCCATGGCAAGGCCGCCGATGATGAGGCCGCCCGGCAGGATTACCACTATCTGCTCGGCCATCTCAAGGAGTGGACAAGCCTGTTTTTTGACCGGGTGGAGCAGCACGACCGGCTGGGCTGCTACCGGCAGAGCGCCAGGCTGGCCCGGACCCTGCTGGCGCGGATCAACTGAGCCTGTCCGCGGTGGGTGAGGCGAGGATTCCCTGCTTACTTTTTGCGCGAATTTGAGGTAAGGTTTGCCTTTTAAACCTCAGCCAAAAGCAAAAAACATGGAACCCTCGATTCTCTCCTCCCAATGCGCGGCAAAAATCGCCGATCTGTACCGCCGCATGGAACAGGCCTACGACCTTGTGGCCCAACAGCTGGATTTCACCTGTAATGGCTGCCCGGACAACTGCTGCGACTCCTATTTTCTCCATCATACCTATGTGGAATGGGGTTATCTCTGGCAGGGGTTGACGGCGCTTGAGCCGGAGCACCGTGCGGCCATGGAGAGCCGGGCCGCCGACTATGCCGCCGCCTGCGAGAAGGCGCTGGCCAGGGGTGAACGGCCCCAGCTCATGTGCCCGCTCAACGAAAAGGGGCGTTGCGGCCTTTACCTCCACCGGCTGATGATTTGCCGGATGCACGGGGTGCCGGCTAGCCTTACCTTTCCCAACGGCAATGTGCAGAAGTTTCCCGGCTGTTTCCGCTGCCAGGAGATCGTGGGGGATCGGCAGGCGGTGCCCAGCGTGGAACGGGCCTCCCTGTTCCGGGAGCTGGTGGCTTTGGAGCAAGAGCTGCTCGGGGAGAAGCAGGGCCAACTGCCCAAGCTCAAGAAGACCATTGCCGAGATGATCCTGGCGGGGCCGCCTAGGTTGTAAGTTTTTTTAAGGAAAGCGAATACAAAAAAAGCCCGGCGCATGAGAATGTGCCGGGCTTTTTTTGTATTAGGCTCCCCCTCCCTTGACGGGATGTATAGACCGGGGACATGGGTA
>DASWIU010000011.1:0-2495 GCA_036397515.1 Desulfurivibrionaceae bacterium
CTTGAGCACCTCCTGGGCGTCCTGCGAACAGCTGTACAGGCTCTGGGCATGGTAGACCACGCCTTCCATGCCTTCGGTGTACTGCTCCACCGCCGCCACATCGACCACGCTGGAGATGTTGATCCCGCAATGGCAGACAAAGACCCCGATGCGGACCTCTTCATCCTTGCCGGTTTTCTGTTCCTTGGGATAGGTCTTGTGCACCAGGGCCTTGCCGCGATCCTTGGCGATCAGCCCGGCTGCCAAGCCTGCGGCCGCGCTGGACTGGGTAACGCTTTCGGGAATATCCTTGGGCCCCTGGAAGGCGCCGGCCACGTATACCCCCGGCCTGGTGGTGAGCAGCGGGGCAAAGGTCTCGGTTTTGCAGAAATCGTAATGGTTCAGGGCAAAGCCGGCAATCTCGCCGAGGTTCTTGGCGTCGGCCGGAGCATCGAGGCCCACGGAGAGCACGACGATATCGTAGGGCTCGAAGCCGTGCGTCCCTTCCAGGGTGGAATAGGTCAGCTTCAGGTTTTTATCCCACGGCATGACATCGGCGACCCGGGCCCGGACAAACCTGATCCCCATGGACTCCGCCTTTTTCTGGGCGGCATCGAAGCCCTTGCCCTGGGTGCGCATGTCCATGTAGTAGATGGTGATCTCCACCTCGGGGTCATGCTCCTTGGCAACCATGGCCTCCTTGATCGCATACATGCAGCAGACCGAGGAGCAGTAGCCGTTGTTGCAGCCGAGATCCCGGGAGCCCACGCACTGGATAAAGGCGATTTTCTTGGGATGGCGACGGTCGGAGATACACTTGACCTCGCCCTGAAAGGGGCCGGAGGCGCAGAGCAGCCGCTCGAACTCCAGGCTGGTCATGACGTCGGGGTGCTGTCCGTAGCTGTACTTGGCCAGGGTGGTGTCGGGAACCCGGCCAAAGCCGGGGGCCATGATCACCGCGCCGATCCGGAGCTCTTTTTCCTCCGCCTTCTGGCTGAAATCAATGGCCTTGCTCTGGCAGGAGCTGACACAGATCTGGCAGGTGCCGTGCTTAAGATACAGGCACGCCTCCGGGTCGATGAAATAGGTGGCGGGCACTGCCTGGGCATAGTCGATGTGGATCGGCCGGGTAACGGCCAGACCCTCGTTGTACTGATCCACCAGATGCCGGGGGCAGTACTTGGTGCACAGGCCGCAGGCCGTGCACTTGTCCGCGTCGATATAGCGCGGGCGCATCCGCAGCTTGGCCGTGAAATTGCCCGGCTTTCCGTCCAGAGAAAGAAAATCGGCATTGCTTAAGATTTCGATATTGGGAGACCGACCGGCCTCTACCAGCTTAGGCGCGAGTATTCAAAGCGAACAGTCGTTGGTAGGGAAGGTTTTATCCAACTGGGCCATGGCGCCGCCAATGGCCGCGGACTTTTCCACCAAATAGACATAGTAGCCAAGCTCGGTTAAATCAAGGGCCGCCTGGACCCCGGCGATCCCGCCGCCGACGACCATCACCGTCCCTGATTTTTGATCTTTTGCTTGTCCCATCGTGTAACTCCACTCAAATTAAAAAATTAAGTAACTGTTCAGCAGCACCACAGCGTAAACAGTTACAAGAAAGATCAATCCGGCAACTCATCGCCCAATACATCCACCTTGATGGCGCACAGCTTATATTCCGGCGACCTGGAAAGGCGATCCAGGGCGTCCAGGGTCAGGAGGTTCACCAGCGCCTGCAAATGGTTGTAGGTACAGAAGATGGTCCCCTCCTGGGTCTTGTCGGTGATAATGGCCCGCACCTGCACCGACCCGCGTCGCGAGGTGAGCCGCACCCAGTTTTTTTCCTTAAGGCCCAGGCGCTCCGCATCCGCGGGATGCACCTCGGCAAAACACTCCGGGCTGATCTCATCGATCTGCGTGGTCTTGCCGGTCATGCTGCTGAAGTTGTACCGGGCCAGATCGCGGCCGGTGGTAAAGAGCAGCGGATATTCCTCGTCGGGCAGCTCCACCGGAGGGATATAATCCTCGGCAATGAACATTCCCCTGCCCCGGGTGAACTTTTCCGTATGCAGCACCGCGGTGCCGGGATGATGCTCGTCCGGCACCGGCCACTGCAAGCCGACCTTTTCCAGTCGCTCGTAGGAAAGCCCCTTGTACTGGGGCAACAGCTGGCAGATCTCGTCAAAGATCTCCGACGCGGAATTGTAGTGCATGGGATAGCCCATCCGCTGAGACAGCAGGGAGATAATCTGCCAGTCCGGCTTGGCCTCGCCCGGCGGCTCAACCGCCTTGCGGATCCTCTGCACCCTGCGCTCGGTACAGGTAAAGGTGCCGTCCTTTTCCGCGTAGCAGGCGGCAGGCAACACCACATCCGCCATCTTCGCGGTATCGGTGAGGAAGATATCCTGAACCACCAGGAAATCGGCTTTTTCCAAGGCCTTCTTGACATGGGCGATATTGGCGTCGGCCACTACGGGATCTTCCCCGAAGATATACAGGCCGCGGATATTGCCCTTGAAGATATT
>DASWIU010000012.1:0-9372 GCA_036397515.1 Desulfurivibrionaceae bacterium
AAGAAACAGCGGAGTTGAAGCTCAACGGCAAGATCTTTCAGCTGCCGGTCATCGTCGGCAGCGAGGGGGAAAAGGCCATTGATATCCGGTCATTGCGCGCCCAGTCCGGCTACATCACCCTGGACAGCGGCTTCATGAATACCGGTTCCTGTTCCAGCAGCATCACCTTTCTCGACGGGGAGCAGGGAATCTTGAGCTACCGCGGCTATGCCATCGAGGATCTCGCCGAAAATTGCACCTTTGTCGAGGTCGCCTATCTCCTGGACCACGGCAGCCTGCCCACCCGGCCGGAACTGAGCAAGTTCAGCCAGATGCTCGGCAAGTACGCCATGGTCCACGAGGACATGATCCGTTTTTTCGACGGCTACCCGCCCAACAGTCCGCCCATGGCCATCCTTTCCTCCATGGTCAACTCCTTGTGCAGCTTTTACCCCGAGATGCTGGACAACCCCCTGGAAAACATCGACGAGATGACTGCCCGGTTGCTCTCCAAGGTGCGGACCATCGCGGCCTTTTCCTACAAGAAATCCATGGGCCAGCCCCTGGTCTATCCCCGGCATGATCTGAGCTACTGCGCGAATTTTTTGAACATGATGTTCGATTCGCCGGTCGCGCCATACGAGATCAACGACACGGTGGTCCGGGCTCTGAACAAGCTGCTGATCCTGCACGGCGATCATGAGCAGAACTGCTCCACCGCCACGGTGCGGGTGGCGGGCAGCGCCCGGGTCAACCTCTACGCCTCGATCTCCGCCGGAATCAACGCCCTGTGGGGGCCGCTCCACGGCGGAGCCAACCAGGCGGTGATGGAGATGCTCACGCAAATCCATGCGGAGGGCGGGGACTATAAAAAGTATATCGCCAAGGCCAAGGATCCGGCCGATCCTTTCCGGTTGGTGGGCTTCGGGCACCGGGTTTACAAAACCCATGACCCGCGGGCGCGGATCATCAAGAAGGCCTGCGACGATGTGCTGGCGGCGCTGAATATCTCCGACCCCCTGCTGGATATCGCCAAGGAGCTGGAAGAGGTGGCGCTTAAGGACGAGTATTTCGTGGAGCGGAGCCTCTACCCCAACGTGGATTTTTACAGCGGCATCATCTACCGGGCCATCGGCATCCCCACCAACATGTTCACGGTGATGTTCGCCCTCGGCCGTCTGCCCGGTTGGATCGCCCACTGGAAGGAGATGTGGGACGATCCCGACTGGCGGATCAGCCGGCCCCGGCAGATCTACGTCGGCCCCAAGCGGCGGCCCTTTGTGCCCCTTGCCGACCGGGCGTAGGGTAAGCGATCACAGGGCTTAAAACTGAGTGCAAAGTACCGAGCACTCGGAACTCAGCACTCGGAACTTTAAAAAATCAGCGAAGTGTTCAGACGCTGCCGCACATGGCCTGATAATTTTCACATTCCCGCAGACAGGCAAAGGGGCAAGGTTCCGTATTGAACCATTTTTTCCTCGGGCACCAGTACCGATCCTTGTAGGGTTCGTTGCATCCGCTGTCTGTGATCTTCTGCCGCTGTCCGGCACCGAACTGAACCACATTGCCGAGAATCGAAAACCGAATGATTGCCATTCCGATACCTCCTGCCTGCGTGGGCTGAGCATGGGCCTTTTCGCCCACCTCTTACCCTCTCTATCGGCAATGTTGCACCCGCGATAAAGGACTTATTGACTTCTGCCAAGGGCTGGTGTTAATAAATACCCTTTGTCCGTGCGCCTGGGCGAGGGGTGTTGCCACTCCGTCGATTGTATCTTTCTGATTTGCTTGCAGATCCCGCCGGCCGCAACGTCACAGTTACGATTTTTTTCAAGGGAGATTGCGTGCATGCGTACTGATATCCTGCATAGCGGCGCCGGGGAGCTGACCTACGAGATCCGCAACATCGTCATTGTCGGTGAGAGGTTGCAGAAGCTGGGGGCCAAGGTCTACTGGGAGAACATCGGCGACCCCATTGCCAAGGGCGAAGTCATCCCGCAATGGATGAAGCAGGTGGTTGCCGACCTGGTCATGGAGGACGCCACCTACGGCTATTGCCCTACCCGGGGGATGCTGGCCACCAGGGAATTTCTTGCCGCCAGGACCAACAAGCGCGGCGGGGCGCAGATCGGCCCCGATGACATCATCTTTTTTAACGGCCTGGGCGATGCGATCAGCAAGGTTTTCGGCTTTCTGCGCCCCACCGCCCGGGTGGTGGTGCCCTCGCCCAGCTACACCACCCATTCCTCGGCGGAAGCGGCCCACGCCGGCGACCGGCCGGTAACCTACTGGCTGAACCCCAACAACTACTGGTATCCGGATCTCGATGATCTGGAAAAACGGATCAAGTACAATCCGGCCGTGGCCGGCATCCTGATCATCAACCCGGACAACCCCACCGGCGCGGTCTATCCCGAGGAAATCCTGCGGGGCATGGTGGCGCTGGCCCGGAAGTACGACCTGTTCGTGATCTGCGACGAGGTGTACCAGGCCATCATCTACAACGGCCAGAAAACCCTGCCCCTGGCCGAGGTGATCGGGGATGTGCCCGCCATCTGCATGCGGGGCATCTCCAAGGAAATGCCCTGGCCCGGCTCCCGCTGCGGCTGGATCGAGGTCTACAACGGTGACCGCGATCCCATGTTCGCCAAGTATGTGACCTCGATTTTGAACGCCAAGATGGTGGAGGTCTGCTCCACCACCCTGCCGCAACGGGCGATCCCGGCCATTCTCAGCCACCCGCAGTATCTCCCCTATCTGCAGGAGCGGATCAGCCGCTACGAGAAGTTTTCCAACATCGCCTACGATGCCCTCAAGGACATCGACGGCGTGCTGGTGAACCGGACCAACGGCGCGTTTTACATGAGCGTGGTTTTCAAGGAAGGGCGGCTGAACAGCCGGCAGACCCTCTCCATCGGCAGCAAGGAGGTTCGGGCCCAGGTGGAAAGTCTGGTCTGCGGGCCGAACGTGGCCTGCGACAAGCGTTTTGTCTACTACCTGCTGGGAGCCACCGGCGTCTGTGTGGTGCCGCTTTCCTCATTCGCCACCGAGCTGCAGGGATTCCGGATCACCTTGCTGGAGCGCAACGAGGAGCGGTTTACCGAGATCTTCAAGATCATCGCCGACGGGATCAGGCAGTACCTGAATTCATAGCCCCGGGGTTGTATCAGATAAAAAAAATCCTCTTTCCTTTTCGGGAAGAGGATTTTTTTTATCCGGGATTTTTGCGGGTGTTACGGCTTTCTGGTGGAGAGCACGATCTGTTGCATCTCGAGTTCGAGTTGGCGGGTCTTCAGCTCGGACAGACTGAAGGAGGCAACCTTGTCGTCGATGAAGATATGGTACACCTGGATCGGGCCGGGAAGCTGCTTGTGGCTGCATTCCTGGACGATCACGCCGCCATCGTTGCCTCGATAGCGTTTTTTGATGATAAGGTTGGGAAAATGCTTTTGGGTCAGCAGCACATCCAGGGGGGTTTTTCCCCGGGTTGCCTGTTTGTCTCCGGCGCCGAGCATGGATTGCACGGTTTTACTGATTGCCCCGGTGATGCTGTCCCCGTCCACATAAAAATAGCCTCTTTGCGTACTCTGGTCTTGGTCCGTGGTCAGGGTGACAAAACGGACGGCCAGTTGGGAATGTCCGTCCCTGCCAAGGATAGAGCCTTCTCCCTGGGTTGAAACCAGCTGCCAGGGCCGTTGGTAGGTGAAGACCAGGCCGGTGTTGTAATCCGTGAAAACCTGGGGCTGCGGCGCAGGCGGCTGGAGCGGCGGAGTCGGCGCCGCTGGTTGTGCTTCCTGGGGTGGGGCGACCGCTTTGTCCGGCGCCGCTTCCTGGGGTGTTTGCCCCGCACTGTCCTTGGGGATCAGGGAAACGCGCTTCCCTTTTGTGTCCGGACGAGCCGCGGGGGCGGGTTTTTCCGGCGGCGGGGAGCTTGCGGCCGCCTTTGTTGCCTTGTCCGCGCGGAGCGTTGGGTCATGCACGGCGGGCAGGGTGCAGCCGGCTGCCAGGAAAATCAGGGTGAGTAGGGCCGGGATATAAGTATGTTTTTTCATGGTCTCTCCATTGCCTCGATCTGCCGGGAAAATGCATGCCAAGGTGTACCGTTGGCCGCTGCGGCTGTCAATCTATAACTGCCCGGCAGCACCGCATCTGCTTTGTCATCGGCTTGGCTCGTGTGCACCGGCACACTTCGCAACCCTCTGAAGTTTATGCCCCTCCGGGGTACGCATCCGCACCACTGCTGCACAGTTATATTCTGTGATTTTTGTTTGATTTCGGCCTCAAACTGTATGGTTGCAAAAAAAGCGGCGTGACCGTGGGGGCAGAAAAACATTGCCGGTCCCGCCTTTTTTTTTTAACATCACTGCCTCACCGTATCCATGCGAGGTGCAGTGATAATCCGGCGGCTTACGCCCGGTCAGGCCTTCTTTTCCGCCTGTCCGTTACCAAGAGAGAACTTTAATGAGAATTCTATCCGGGATCCAGCCTTCTGGCCAGCTCCATATCGGCAACTACTTCGGCATGATGCGTTCCATGATCGCCAGCCAGGATTCCAGCGAACTCTATGCCTTTATCGTGGATCTCCATGCCCTTACCTCGGTGCAGGATCGGGAGCGGTTGTCGCGCGGCACCCTGGAGGCGGCCACCGATTTCCTCGCCCTGGGGCTTGACCCGGAACGCTGTCTTTTCTGGGTGCAGTCCGATGTGCCGGAGGTTACCGAATTGGCCTGGGTGCTTTCCACCCTCACCCCCATGGGGTTGCTGGAGCGCTGCCACTCCTATAAAGACAAGGTTGCCAAGGGAATTGTTCCGAACCACGGACTGTTTGCCTATCCGGTGCTGATGGCCGCCGATATCCTGCTCTACCAGGCCGAACGGGTGCCGGTGGGCAAGGACCAGAAACAGCATCTGGAGGTGGCCCGCGATATAGCGATCAAGTTCAATAACACCTTCGGCGAAACCTTTGTCGTGCCCGAGCCGGTCATCGACGACAATTTGGCCACCATCCCCGGGCTGGACGGGCAGAAGATGTCCAAGTCCTACGGTAACACCATCCCCATCTTCGCCACCGAAAAGGAGCTGAAGAAAAGGGTCATGGCCATTGTCACCGACGCCACCCCGGTGGAAGCGCCCAAGGACCCGGAGAAATGCAATCTTTTCAGCCTCTACAGATTGTTCGCCCCCGCGGACCGGCTGGCCGAGGTGCGGGGCCTCTATGTGAACGGCGGGGCCATGTACGGCAAGATCAAGCTGGAGCTGGTGGACCTGCTGTGGGAATATTTCCGCGAGGCCCGGGACAAGCGGGAGCAATTGCTGGCCGATCCGGGCCAGGTGCGGGATATCCTCCATCGGGGTGCGATCAAGGCCAGGGAAAAGGCGGTGGTGACCCTGGATCTGGTCCGGGAGCGGGTCGGCTTGAAGTATTGAGGCGCACAAGGCCTTTGCGCCTTCGGCCTTCCTTATTTTTGATTGACGCGTTAGGTGTACTTCTGCCAAGATTATTATAAGGGTAAAAAACATCTGATGGGGGAGAAAATTCTTCCCTGTGTCCTCCAAACCATCGTTGAGAGGTATTTGACATGGAAGAGAACAATCGGGATTTTGATGCCACGCAACATTTCGACGCCCAACGTGCAAGCGTCTATGACTCGAAAATCAGGAAAATCGTTCCTGGTTATGAGACGATGCACGATCTCTCCTTAAGCCTCCTGCACCATCATTTTCCTTCACAGGCACACATCCTTGTCGCCGGGGCCGGCACAGGCCAGGAAGTCATTGCCTGCGGCCAGGTAAACCCCGCTTGGCGAATTACCGGGGTGGACCCCACGGAAAAGATGCTTTCCATCGCTAAAATCCATATTGAATATGCCAATTTAGCTGAAAGGGTTGACCTGCATCTGGGCGAGGTGAAAGATCTGCCGATCGAGGTGCATTTTGATGCCGCGACCTCCATCCTGGTTATGCAGTTCATCCCGGACAACGGCGGAAAAAAAGCCTACCTCAAGGAGATAGCCTCCCGTCTGAAACCAGGGGGCAAGTTCATTGTTATTGATTTGGTCGGGGATAAGGCAGCCAGGGAATTCGAGGTCTTTCTCTCAGCCTGGAAGACAAGGCAGCTTCGCCTGGGGGAAGATGCCGAAGAGGTGCACAAGGAGTTCGAGCATATCCTCCGCGATATCGGATTTATTACCGAGGACAGGATGCGCGACCTGTTGCAGGAAGCGGGTTTTAAAGATATCTGTAAGTTTTTTCAGGCCTATCTTTTTTGCGGTTGGATCGCGGAGAAGGCATAAAAACTGCCCGCAAAAAAAGTTAAATTACCACCGGCAAAAAGCCGGTGGCTTATTGGGTGAGCGCCTCAAAGGTGCCGCTAACACCGTGCGCCGCCCAAGGCGGCCGCATTCTTCGCCTCTCCCTTTAACAAAGGGGGACTGAGGGGGATTTAAAAAAGCCGGGATCGCATGGTCCCCGTCCTGAAATCCCCCCTCGCCCCCCTTTTGTAAAGGGGGGATAAAAAGTGCTGCGCTCACCTCCTTCCCCCATTTTTCCCCTCCACCAATGTCGCCGGAACAATGCTTTTGCTGCCATAGCGATCACTGATGGCATCGATCGCCTTATAGAGCCGGCAATTCTTCCGCCTGGCCCGACTCTCGCCGAACAGGGCCAACTGGCCGGAAGCCTCGGCCGGGACGAGGTTGGTCAGCGAGATCCCCAACAAGCGGATGGGGCGCAGGGTGATCTCGGTTTTGGCAAGCAACAGGCACCCTGTCCGGTAGAGCGATTTGTCGTCCGCCACCGGCTCGGGCAGGGTGAGCGAGCGGCTCACCTGCACGAAATCCCGGTATTTGACCTTGATGGTGACGGTTCTGCCGGCCAGGCCATATCGGCGCGCCCGCTTGCCGACCTTGAGGCACAGGGCCAGCAGTTCCTGTTCGATCCTTTTTTTGTCGCGCAGATCCTCGGCAAAGGTTTCTTCGTGGCCGATGGATTTGGTCTCCTGCTCCGGTTCCACCGGGCGGAGGTCAATGCCGTGGGCCGATTCGTGCAGCAGGAGCCCGGCCTTGCCGAACTTGGCCGTGAGGATGGCAAGGGGCATGCGGCTCAGGTCGCCGATGGTTTTTACCCCGATCAGGGCCAGGGCCTGCCTGGTGGTCGGGCCCACCCCCCACAGGCGGCCGATGGGCAAGGGCGCCAGGAAGGCCTCCTCCTGGCCGGGGGGAACAATGGTCAGTCCGTCGGGCTTGTTGAGATCAGAGGCGATCTTGGCCACCAGTTTTGAGGCGCCAACCCCGGCTGAGACGGTGAGGCCGATGGTCTCCCGGACCAGTTTTCTGATCTGGATGGCAATCTCCTCCGCCGTGCCCATCAGGCTCTGGCTGGCCGTGACATCCAGAAACGCCTCATCCAGCGAGAGGGGCTCCACCAGGGGGGTGAAGCGCTGGAAGATCTCCATGATCCGGCGGGAAATCTCCTGATACCGGGCCATGCGGACCGGGAGAAACACCCCCTGCGGGCAGAGCTTTCTCGCCGTGAGGATGGGCAGGGCGGAATGGACCCCGAACTTCCTGGCTTCGTAGGAGGCGGCGCACACCACGCCGCGGTTGGCGTTGCCGCCCACCACCACGGGAAGCCCCCGGAGGGCCGGATTGTCGAGAATCTCGACCGAGGCATAAAAGGCATCCATGTCGAGATGGATGATGCGGCGGTTGGTTTGGCTGGGCATGGCTGCGGGGCGCTCGTTTGCGTGAACTGGACTAAGACTCTAAAATTGTTTGTTCATGATATCCGCTTCTCTGGCGGATGCAAGGAAACGATTGCTTGGCCGTGGGCTGGCGGCAAGGTCGGCCGGGTGTCAGCGGGATGACGGGGAGGCTAGGAAAAGTTTTCCGCATCCGGCCGGAGGAGACTGCTGAAGAACACAGCGCGACGGTTTTTCGCTCTTTTATTTTTGTTGTGTTGTTTCAATAATATATGGCATGTGTATGGCGCTCTTTCCTTGTGAGGTACGGCTTTTGAAGGGAATGTTTTGGCGGTCTGGCATGAAAATGGCATTGATTACGGTCAAACAATCTTTTCAAGGAAAGGAGTCGTTGCAATGGATGCCGCAATCTCTCTCATAGACAGAGAAGCCACCGAGCCGATCAATCTGGATCGTCTGATGGTGGAGCTTGACCGTTACCGCCGCCAATCGGAGTGGTTGAAGCAGGTCAACCAGCTGCACGCCAGACTGGCCGGCGCCACCGACCTCCAGGGGATGATCGAGGCCTTTTCCGTGTGGCTGACGCCCCTGGTTGAGCACGATCTGATCGCCTACCGCAGCCTCGACCGGAGCCGGGTGCATATTATCTGCTCCTGCCACGGGCCGGAGCGGCGTCTTGCCATGCAGACCGCCGAAGAGGTTTTTGAGAAGGTGGATTGTCAGTTGAATGACACCTGCTGTGAATGGGGGCCGTTCTTTGTGCAGCAATGGCAGATGTCCTTCGCCGCGGATGCGGCAGCCGACAACCAGGGCTGCTTGATGCTGCTGCGTCGGGGCACCTGCATCAAAGCCGAGGAAACCCAGATCCTGCGCGACGCGCTGGAGATTCTGGGGGAACCCATGCAGCGCGCCATTATGTACGAGGATCTCTTTGCCCAGGCCCGGCGGGACATGCTCACCGGCCTTGACAACCGGCGGGTTTTTGAGGAACGCATCGGCGCCATGCTGGAAACCGCCCGGCGCCACAACCGGCCCATAACCGTGGCCAGCATGGATCTGGATCATTTCAAGCAGATCAACGATACCCTGGGGCATGCCGCCGGGGATACCGCCTTGCAGATGGTGGCCAAGGCCTTGACCGGAATGGTGCGCAACAGCGATCTCCTGGTGCGCATGGGCGGCGACGAGTTTGTTTTGGTTTTGCCGGATACCGGCATTGACGCGGCCCGGCTTTTGGCCGAACGGTTGTGCGGCGCTGTCGATGGCCTTGCCCTCAATGCCGGGGACGGCAGCAGGCTGGGGGTGAGCATCGGCCTTGTTCAGTGGAGTCCGGAAATGAGCAAGGACGAGTGGCTGCAGCGGGCCGATGAAGTCCTCTACCAGGCAAAGAAAACCGGGCGCTGCCGGGTGTGCGTCGAGGCGAACTGAGTTCCGGGTAGACCCGCGACACAGAAAAAAAATCAGGCCATGGCTGATTGGAGCAGAGGGTAAATCTGCTACAATTAGCCATGGCCTTTTTTATTGCTGTTTCCTGATCCCTGGTCCGGGCATGGGCTGGGTGCCCAGCAGGGACTCACCCGAGAAGCAAAAGGAGGGGAAATGATACGCACATACCGCCAGACCAACAAAGCTGTTGTGCTCCTGTTCGCGGCCATGACCATGCTGCTCATGGCCGCCGCTTTTACCCGGTCGCA
>DASWIU010000013.1:0-2956 GCA_036397515.1 Desulfurivibrionaceae bacterium
GGTGCTGCTCGACGTTTACTACAGGGTGAAGTTTTCTCCGAGGTACATCCGGCGGGCGTCCTCGTTGCCGACAATCTCTTCGGCGTCGCCATGGATCAGGATCTTTCCCTGGCTGACGATATAGGCCTGATCGCAGACGGAAAGGGTTTCCCGGACGTTGTGGTCGGAGATGAGCACCCCCAGGCCGCGGGTTTTCAGGTTGCCGATGATCTGCTGGAGATCGGCGACCGAGAGCGGATCGATCCCGGCAAAGGGCTCGTCCAGAAGAATGAAATGGGGGTTGGTGGCCAGGGCCCGCATGATTTCCACCCGGCGGCGCTCGCCCCCGGAGAGCGAATGGCCCCGGTTGCCGGCCAGATGGCTGATCTTCAGGTCTTCCATGAGCTGGCCGACCCGGTTGTTGATCTCTTCCTTGGCCAGCCCCAGCGGTTCAAGGACGATGCGGACATTTTCCTCCACGGTGAGCTTTTTAAAGACCGAGGATTCCTGGGGCAGATAGGAGAGCCCTTTGACCGCCCGCTGGTGGATGGGCAGGGAGGTGATATCCTCGCCGTCGAGCAGGATGACGCCGGCGTCGGGCCGGACAAAGCCGGCAATGGCATAGAAGGTGGTGGTTTTTCCGGCCCCGTTTGGCCCGAGTAGCCCGACCACCGTGCCGGTTTCCACCCGCAGGCTGATGCCGTCGACCACAGTCCGATTCTTATAGCGTTTGACAATCTCTTTTGTTTCTAGAACAGACAAGGAACCCTCCGGGAGAAATAATGAAAAGTTGAAAGTGGCGAGTGAAGAGTCGGCACATGACCATCATGTTCACCGCGCCTTTGCGTCTCAGCGTTATCTTTTAATTTTTCATTCTTCACTTTTCACTCTTCCCTTCTTTCTCCGGCTCTTCGCCGCCGGGATAGAAAAAGGCCTTGACCCGTTCGCCTTTCTTCTCGCCCCGTTCCACGATGCTCTTGCCCTGGTCGAGAAAAACGACCACGGTGTGGCCGGTGACCAGGTTGTTGTCCTGCCAGACCTTGCTGTTGCCGATGAGAATCATCTTGCGCTCGGCTTCGTAATACTCCATTTTGTCGCCGGTGCCGGTCATGCCGTCATTCTGGATTTCCACATTGCCCGAGGCAAACAGCTTTTTGAGACTGCGCTCCTCGCTTTGGGGCAGTTTGGCTTTTTCTTCATTGGAAAGATAATACACCGTCATTTCCGCCGCGCGGATCACCATCTGGCCCTGCTTGGCATCCACATTTCCGGAAAAAAAGACCGCGTTGTCATCCTTCATCGAAACCATCCGGTCCGCTTCGATATGAATCGGCGGTTTGTTGGTGCCGGCCGGAGTGGAGGCAGGCGCAGCCAGGCCCGGACTGGCTGCCAGGAAGGGACTCAGGAGTATAAATCGACAAAAAAAACGGAGCAATGGTTTCATATTTTTAGTTTCCTTATGTGCTGACGGACTTTGAATACATAAAGATACCAGCATCACGGGTTCTCGGCAATCGCTTTGCCGAAAGAGCGCGCCTGTTTTTCGGACTGCCTATCTTCTTTACAGATTGCGGCGAGCGGTTTATATCTTGCGTACCATCCATGCAAAGCGGCGGCTTTTTTTAAAAAAAGCCGGCCCCAGACCATTCAACCATTACAGACAGACTGCCATGCACACAGGTATCGAAAAAGCCAAAATCCTCATCGAGTCCTTGCCCTATATCAAGAAATTCTTCGGCAAAACCGTGGTCATCAAATACGGCGGCCATGCCATGGTGGATGAGGAGCTGAAAAAGAGCTTCGCCCTGGACATCATCCTGATGAAGTACGTCGGCATCAATCCGGTGGTGGTGCATGGCGGCGGGCCGCAGATCAACAAATTCCTGAACAAGATGAATATCAAGAGCGATTATGTTCAGGGGATGCGGATCACCGACGGCGAGACCATGGATGTGGTGGAGATGGTCCTGGTGGGCAAGGTGAACAAGGAGATCGTCAGCCTGATCAACTTCCACGGGGGCAAGGCGGTGGGCCTTTCCGGCCGGGACGGCGACCTGATCAAGGCGAAAAAGATGCAGCTCCTGAAACCCCAGGCCGAAAACACCCCGCCGGAAATCATCGACATCGGCCGGGTGGGGGAGGTGACCACGGTCAACCCGCAGATCCTCCACACCCTGGACGCCCAGGACTTCATTCCGGTCATCGCTCCGGTGGGCGTGGGCGAGGACGGCCAGGCTTACAACATCAACGCCGATCTCGTGGCCGGAGCCATCGCCACCCATCTCAAGGCGGAAAAACTGATCCTGCTCACCGACGTGGCCGGGGTCCTGGACAAGGAGGGTGCGCTGATCTCCTCCATGACCTGCGCCGCGGCGGACCAATACATCGCGGACGGGGTTATTGCCGGGGGGATGATCCCCAAGGTCAAGTGCTGCCAAGACGTGGTCCGGGCCGGGGTCGGCAAGGCGCACATCATCGACGGGAGGGTGGAGCACGCCATCCTGCTGGAGATGTTTACCCAGCAAGGCGTCGGGACCGAGGTGGTGTAAGCGGTCACAGGGCACCACCTCTCCTTTGTCATCGACCTGTCCGCATACTTGATGTATGGCGGACAGGTCTCTTTCGCGGATCTGCAGCACCCTGCAACCGCTTACAGCTATGGGGCACAGGCGCGATAATGAGCGTTTCACCCCGCGATCAGTAACGAGATGGTATTATGACGAATGCGGAATGGATCGAGAAAAGCAATGGTGCGTTTATGACCACTTACGGCCGGTATCCTGCGGTGATGGTCGAGGGGCGGGGCTGTCTGCTCAAGGACGCCGACGGCAGGGAATATCTGGATTGCCTCGCCGGCATCGCGGTCTGCAGCCTGGGCCACTGCCATCCGGCGATCACCGAGGCGATCTGCCGCCAGGCCTCTACCCTGGTGCATGTTTCCAACCTCTACCACACGATGCCGCAAACCGAACTGGCC
>DASWIU010000014.1:0-4456 GCA_036397515.1 Desulfurivibrionaceae bacterium
CCTTGACCGGGCAGGCCATGGAGGCAAGGAGTTCGATGAGCGGGGCATAGATCTGGAGGTCTTTGCCTTCCGGGATGATGGCCAGCCTCTCGCGGGCGCCGAGGAAGCGCGACCAGGTGGGCGGCAGTTCTTCCGGGGCCAGGGCCCGCATCAGGTCGTAATCCGGATCGCCAATCACCAGCGAGGGATAATCAGCCAGGGGGATGATCAGTTTGGTTTCGTTTTCGCTCAGGGTCACTTCCCGCCGCTCCTTGCCCTTGGCCGTGACGATATCCAGGGGCAATCGTAGCCGGTAGGGTTTTTCCTGGAGTTGCTTGATGGTGAGAGCAAGTTCCAGCCGGCCCTCTTTTTCCGTCAGGGCGCCGGAGGTGATTTGCAGGCGGGGGAGATCGGCGCGGTTGAGCCATTGGCTGAAAAACGGCTCCAGATTCTGGCGGGAGCTTTGGGAGAAACTTGCTATCAGATCCTGCCAGCTTGCCTGTTGATTCCGGAAACGGGCGTAAAAATCCCGAAGCCCGGCGTAAAAGGGGACATCGCCGATCTCCTTAAACAGCATGTGAAAAACCATGCTGGCCTTGTCGTAGCCCACGGCCCGCGCCGCTTTGTTGCCGGAGGTAAGATGGCTGCCGGCTCCGCTGAAATCCTTGAGGGTCAGGGTGTTGTCGGCGCCCACATAGCTCTGGTAGGTGATGAGCTGCTGCTTTCGAAACGCGGCAGCACCCCCTTTGTCCGCGGCAAAGGCCTGATCCGCCAGGTAAGTGGTCAGCCCCTCGCACCAGTTGCCCTGGCTGGCATCCACGTCAACACTGTTGCCGAACCAGCTGTGCAGCACCTCATGGCCCAGGGAGGTCTCGGTGATAAAGGGCAACCGCACCACGGCCTGGCCGAGCAGGGTGAAGGTGGGCATGGCGTAGCCGGTGGGGAGCCGGTTTTCCACGATGCTGAAACGCTTGTAGGGATAGGGGCCGATCAGCTCTTGGTAGCGTTTGAGGTAGCCGAGGGTTTTTTTGCGGTATTCCGCAGCCAGTTCCCTGTCTTCCGCAAAGAAGTAGGAGTAGAGGGTTTGGCCGGGACCGATGGGCTCCTGCTCCACCACATAGGGCCCGGCCACGAAGTTGAGGCTTGTTAGGGGATGGTCGAACCGGAAGCGGACGGTGCGGGTATTGCCGGCCACCGTGTCGCGGATCTCCTCGGCCTCGGAGATGGCGGTAAACCGTTTGGGGAGGGTGGCGGTCAGCGCATATTGGCAACCGGTGTCGAGCAGCGGATGCCAAAGGGAGGTGAGGGCGATGCCGCTGGGGTCGATGAGTCCGTCCATCTGGGGGTCCGTCACGGTCTTGTGAAAGCTGATGGCCACCTGCTGTTCTTTCGGGGCCGGGGAGATGATCACCTGCTCCGCGGCCTGAAATGGGAGGCCGTTTACTTGCAGGGTGGTGATCTGTAAATCTGCCAGGAAGATGGTGACCGCGGTCTGGGCGGGGATGGTGATGCGCGATGTGCCGGTAAGCCGGTGGCCTTCAAGATCAAAGGCAATGTCGAGCTGTTGCTGGGGGAGAGGCGGAGCTGCGGCGGAGGACGGGGCCACGGAGAGGATCAGAAGGGTGACGAGCAGGAGAAGGCAAAGCAGGGGAAGGTCATGCTTAGGCCGGTTCCAGCTTTTCCGCATCGCAGAGCTGTTTGAGGGAAGCCAGGGCTGTTTGCGCACGGTGTTGTCCTCGCAGTTTTTTAGGAAGCTTCGTCTCCCAAGCCGGGAACAGCCCGAAGTTGATGTTCGAGGGCTGGAAATGCTTGGGGTCGGTCTGGGTCAGGTGGCCGATCAAAGCGCCCAGGGCGGTGTCGTTGGGCAACTCAAGGGCTGGCTGCTCATTGGCCAACCGCACCGCGTTGATCCCGGCCAGCAACCCCATGGCCGTGGACTCCACATACCCCTCCACTCCGGTGAGCTGCCCGGCCAGCAAAAGATCGGGTCGGGTTTTCACCTGCAGACTGGGGAGCAGCACCTTGGGCCCGCAAACAAAGGTGTTACGGTGGATGCTGCCGAGCCGGGCGAACTCCGCCTGGGCCATGCCCGGAATGAGGCGGAACACCGCCTGCTGTGCCCCATAGGTCAGCTTGGTCTGGAAGCCTACCATATTATAGAGCAGGCCGTCCTTTTTTTCCATGCGGAGCTGGACCACGGCGTACGGGTCGCGGCCGGTCCGCGGGTCGGGCAGACCCACCGGCTTCATGGGTCCGAAGCGGAGGGTGTTCTCGCCGCGCTCCATCATGACCTCGATGGGAAGACACCCCTCGAAATATTTTTGTTCCTCGAATTCCTTGAGCGGCACCTTGTCGGCGCTGCGCAGGGCCTCGATAAAGGCCGCGTATTCGTCGCGGTTCATGGGGCAGTTGAGATAGTCGCCCGGTCCGTCGTCATAGCGGGAGGCCCGGTAAACGATGGTCATGTCCAGGGAATCGGCGGTAACGATGGGGGCGATGGCGTCGTAAAAGGCCAGGTGCTCTTCCCCGGTGAGTTGGGCCAAGGCGGCGGCCAGCGGACTTGAGGTGAGCGGGCCGCTGGCCAGGATCACCGGCCATTGCCCGGGGGGCGGGAGTTCGGTGACCTCCTCGCGGACCACGGTGATGGCAGGATGTGATTCAATTTTTTCGGTGATGCATTGGGCAAAGAGGGAGCGATCCACGGCCAAGGCCCGGCCGGCCGGAACCTGGGTCTGGTCGGCCGCCGCCATGATCAGGGAGCCCAGTAGCCGCAGCTCTTCCTTGAGCAGACCCACGGCGGAAGAGACATCGGCGGAGCGCAGGGAATTGCTGCAGACCAGTTCCGCCAACTGCGGCGATTCGTGGGCCGGGCTGAAGCGCACCGGCTTCATCTCGTGGATGGTCACTTGGCAGCCGCGTTGGGCGGCTTGCCAGGCGGCCTCGCATCCCGCGAGGCCGCCGCCGATGATGGTAATCTCCGGTAAGCAATTACAGGGCACGACATCTGCTTTGTTATCGGCCTGGTCGCATACCGATGTATGGCTCACAGACCTCTGCCGCGCATCTGCCGCACCCTGTAATTGCTTACAGTTTTTGGTGGAGCGCTCAGCTTGGTCGTATCCAAGGTAATCGGCCACTATCTCCGGGGTCTTAGAGGCCAAGTTGCTTCTTGATGGCGTCAACCACCACATCGCTGGAGGTGCCGACGATGGATTTCAGCAGACCGGCCTTTTCGTAGAAACCGGCCAGGGGGGCGGTTTTCTCGTTGTAGGTGTCCAAGCGGTGGGCGATGGCTTCCTGGGTTTCGTCCTCGCGCTGGATCGCCGGGCTGCCGCACTTGTCGCAGATCCCTTCTACTTTGGTCGGGTTGCTTTTGGTGTTGTAGATTGCCTGACAGGAGGGGTTGGTGCAGGTTCTTCTCGTGCAGAGCCGGTCGAAGATCACATCCCTGGGCACGTCGATGGAGGCGACCATGTCCAGGGTGATGCCCAGTTTTTTCAGGATGGCGGTCAGGGCTTCGGCCTGGGGAATGGTGCGGGGGAAACCGTCCAGCAGAAAGCCCTTTGCGCAATCGGGCTCCTGGAGGCGATTTTCCATGATCCCCATGATCAGCGAGTCGGGAACCAGATCGCCGCGATTCATGTAGCCTTCCGCTTCCTTGCCCAGCGGGGTTCCGGCCTGGACCGCGCCGCGGAGAATGTCGCCGGTGGAAATCTGCACCGAACCGTCGATGGCGGTGAGCAGCTTTGCCACCGTGCCTTTGCCTGCGCCTGGCGCGCCTAAAAGAATAAGTTTCATGGTGTTTCTCCTGTTTTCTGGTGAATGTATGCCCGTAACAGACGGCATGGGGCCGCAATGGGTGGAATCTCGCCGGAATGCCAAAGGCCTGAATCCGGGTCGCAACTATACCCGATTTTTATTTCGGATGGTAGCGGAATCAAGATGCATCCGCAAAAAGGGAAAAAGGTCACATGTCCTCAATATAATCAAATAATGACCACGAATACCGTTGTAATCGCGGTTTTTTGCGATTTCAACAATCATCGCTGTTTCGCACAGCTGATTTCTTACATGGTATGATGGTGGATAGTAGCCCGGCGAAAGATTTTGTCCGGTCTTGACAAGCGGGCAAAGATTCTTATTTTTCTGTATATTGTAAATAAACTTCGTGAAATCAGCTTGTTACTAATCATTCTCAAAGGGGGTTCGTATGGCGATAGTACGATTTGCCGATCAGAAATTGTTCAGAAATCCCTGGGCCGATTTTGAAAGGATGCGCCGCGAGCTGGACGCGCTGTTTCAGGGGACAGGCCCGGAGTCCGGCGCACGGCCCGGGGCCACGGTTTTCCCGGCCTTGAACATCTCGGAGGACAGCACCAATCTCTATGTCCGGGCCGAGATCCCAGGGGTGGCGGCCAGCGAGGTGGAGATCTCCATCGAGGGCGATACCCTGACCATCCGGGGAGAGCGGAAAACC
>DASWIU010000015.1:0-5671 GCA_036397515.1 Desulfurivibrionaceae bacterium
TTTGGCGGAAGTGCATGGGAATCGAACCCACCCACCAGGCTGTTAACCCGGTGCACCGGATTTGAAGTCCGGGAAAGCCACCAGTGCCCTTTCCACTTCCATCCGCTGCGGCCAAGATATAATGTTGGCCGCTGGGAAACAACATTTTTCTTTTTTTAACAAAAGAGTCTGGGCAGCGGGAAAAAAATACGGTACATATGGCTCGACTTGGGGCAAGCATGGGGCTTGTCTTTTGACGGTGTTGCACAGACAAAGGAGTACGTAACGATGGAATGCGAGCGCTTACAGAGGCTTGTCAAATCATGGTATGCCCAAGTCCAGGAAGAGTCCATGGCGCCCGCCCGCATGGCTTCCTTCATGGAAAAGCACATTGCCGAATGTGCCTTTTGTCTTGCAGATCCGCTGGTGCGACAAGATATTATAAAGATCACCGCCATAATCCTGCCCCCGTCAAAGGTCCGCAAACCGAGCGCCGAGGAAGACGATGATCTTCCCGTCGGACCGGCGGAGGAGTCAGACACCTCCGCGGACGATGACCTGCCTGGAGACGACGAGGCCGGAAGCGAGGATGAGGAAACCGATGACGAGGCCGAGGCTCTGGAGGACGGGGAGCTTGAGGACGACGATTTAGAGGATGACGACTAACTCGACGGCCGGATCATAGGACACAAAAAAAGCGCTCCCACGGGGACGCTTTTTTTGTTGGTGAACGACCTGCCTTGATCAACGTGCGGAGAAATCCCCCTTCTCGGCCCGTATCGGGCTCAATGCTTGCCACCAAGCAAACCCACCTTGTTAAACATATGGTCAGGTGTACAGATTGACTTTTTCTCCCAAATGAGATACAATGTGTAACATCAATTCTCATAAAGGAGAAAATTATGGCAGCAACAACAATGGTTCATGTTCGTATTGATGAGCAGGTGAAACGGGACGCTTCGGAAGCTCTTTCCGCCATGGGGCTTTCCCTCTCGGATGCTGTCCGCCTTTTATTGGTCCGGATTGTTGCCGAAAAGGCCCTGCCGTTTGAAATCAGGGTTCCTAATACCTTGACATCCAAAACCCTTAAAGCGAGTGACCAGGGCAAAGACTTGCATCCCTGTAAGGATGCGGACGATATGTTTCATAAACTTGGTATTTGATCCATGCGCCAGCCAGTTTATTCCGGCCAGTTTCAGCGGGACATCAAACGTTCACGCAAGCGCGGCAAGGATATGGAAAAACTCAAGGCGGTTGTGCAATGTCTGATTTCTGGTGAATCCTTGTCCCCCAGATACAAAGATCATTCCCTGGGCGGCGATTGGGCGCATCATCGGGAATGTCACATTGAACCAGACTGGCTGCTAATCTACAAACTTCTGGGCGAAGACTCTGAAATCCGCTTTGAACGCACCGGCACCCACGCCGATCTGTTCCGCTGATCTGCTACACATCCACCGCACCAAAAAGAAAAAGGCCCGATTTCTCGGGCCTTTCTGAACGAAACCGGACGTTGCCGGATTATGAACTGGTGGCGATGCAGGGACTTGAACCCCGGACACTACGGATATGAGCCGTATGCTCTAACCAACTGAGCTACATCGCCAGTGAAAAGAAGTCCTTATATTCAAGATTTTGCGGCAATTGTCAACCACAAAAAAGCCCCCGGCATTTCCGCGCACGAAAAAACCGGGGGCTACTGGCAATACAAAGGAAACAGCGCCGGGCGCGGCTCTTACATCATGCCGCCCATGCCGCCCATTCCACCCATGCCGCCCATGCCGCCAGGCATGCCGCCGCCCGCACCGCCCTTATCTTCCTCGGGGTGCTCGGCAATCATGCATTCGGTGGTGAGCAGCAGGCCGGAAACGCTGGCTGCGTTCTGCAGGGCAAAACGGGTTACCTTGGCAGGATCGATGACCCCGGCCTCCAGCAGGTCTTCAAACTTCTCGGTGTCGGCGTTGAAGCCCTTGGAGCCCTTCATGTTCTTGACATGCTCCACAATCACCGAGCCTTCGAGGCCGGCGTTGTTGGCGATCTGACGCACCGGCTCTTCCAGAGCCCGAGCCACGATCTGCTTGCCAAGCTCCATTTCCGGGGAGAGCTTGAGTTTCTTGAGCGCGTCCAGGCAGCGCAGATAGGCAACGCCGCCGCCGGGGACAATACCCTCTTCCACTGCGGCGCGGGTGGCGTTCAAAGCATCTTCCACCCGGGCCTTCTTCTCTTTCATCTCGATCTCGGTGGCTGCACCGACATTGATCACCGCCACGCCGCCGATCAACTTGGCCAGACGCTCCTGGAGCTTCTCGCGGTCGTAATCGGAGGTGGAGGATTCGATCTGGGCGCGGATCTGCTTGACCCGGGCGGCGAGACTTTTCTTGTCGCCGGCGCCGTCCACGATGGTGGTGGTGTCCTTGTCCATGACAATGCGCTTGGCAGTGCCGAGGTCTTTGATGGTGATGTTCTCCAGCTTGATCCCCAGGTCCTCGGTGATCACCTGGCCGCCGGTGAGGGTGGCGATATCTTCCAGCATGGCCTTGCGGCGGTCGCCAAAGCCGGGGGCCTTGACTGCCGCTACGCTCAGGGTGCCGCGCAGCTTGTTGACCACCAGGGTGGCCAGGGCCTCGCCGTCCACGTCCTCGGCGATGATGCACAGGGGACGGCCCATCTTGGCGATCTGCTCCAGGATGGGGAGCAGGTCCTTCATGCTGCCGATCTTCTTTTCGTTGATCAGGATGAAGGGCTCTTCCAGGTTCACTTCCATCTTCTCGGCATCGGTGACAAAATACGGAGAGAGGTAGCCGCGGTCGAACTGCATGCCTTCCACCACGTCCAGGGTGGTCTCCATGCCCTTGGCCTCTTCCACGGTGATAACGCCTTCCTTGCCGACCTTGTCCATGGCCTCGGCAATGATGTTGCCGATGGTGGCGTCATTGTTGGCGGAGATGGTGCCGACCTGGGCGATTTCCTTCTGCTCCTTGGTGGGCTTGGCGATTTTCTTCAACTCCGCAACCACTGCCTCGACAGCCTTGTCGATGCCGCGCTTGATGTCCATGGGGTTGTTGCCCGCGGCAACCAGCTTGGAGCCCTCGGCATAAATGGCCTGGGCCAGGATGGTGGCGGTGGTGGTGCCGTCGCCGGCCACGTCGGAGGTCTTGGAGGCAACCTCCTTGACCATCTGGGCGCCCATGTTCTCGAAGCGGTCCTTGACCTCGATCTCCTTGGCAACGGAAACGCCGTCCTTGGTGATGATGGGCGCGCCGTAGGATTTCTCGATCAGCACATTGCGGCCCTTGGGGCCAAGCGTTACCTTGACCGCATTGGCCAGGATGTTGACGCCGTTCAGAATGGACTCGCGGGCTTTTACGCCGTATTTGATATCTTTTGCAGCCATAATAGTAATTCTCCTTTCCGTCTAATCACAAAAAATTACACAACTTGTCGGAGTAACGGGTTACAAGCGGATGGTTATTTCCCTTCAAGAACCCCGAGCACATCGTCCTCGCGCATGATGAGGTAGTCCTCGCCATCGATTTTGACCTCGGTGCCGCCATACTTGGAAAACAGGACCCGATCGCCGGCCTTGAGCTCCATCTTGACCCGATCGCCCTTGTCGTTGAGGCGGCCATTGCCCACGGAAACAACCTTGCCCTCGGCAGGTTTTTCCTTGGCGCTGTCGGGGATAAAGAGCCCACCCTTGGTTTTCTGCTCTTCCTCCAGTCTTTTGACCAGGATACGATCATTCAACGGACGAATTTTCATGTAATGCCTCCAGTTGTGTTTTGGTAGTGAATTGTGTGTAACCATGAAACGAAACAGCGGGCACAGGTGCCCAAAGCGTTTCCCGACCCGTAAGCCATCGTGCAAAAATAACCGGAAATTGCCATGCCGTGTCCGGCATAAGAGCCGTAACGAACATCTGGCCTAGCAGTGGTTATTTTGTAACGGCTCCTAAATGAAGCGGCAGGAAGACCGCTCGCGCGGCGCTTTCCTGCCTTGATGGCCACACAATATGTATCGGGTCTTAAAAAATCAAGAGCTATCGTTTACTTTTTGTTTTTTAACAATATCAAAATGTTACATCAAAATTCTGCCTGCCCCCCTCCCTGCGTGCAACAAAAACTCTGTAACTAGCCGGCTGGATGCCGAAATTGACCGAAAACCACGAGGGGTGTAACTGTTCAGCAGTGCCGCAGATGCTAGGAAGAGGTCCGCGAAGTGTGCTATTGCACATGAGCAGGCCGATGACAACGCAGATGTGGTGCTGCTGAACAGTTACTTAAACTCAGAGCCGTGTCACCCAGCCATAGGGGTCTTCCTTGATCCCGTACTGGATGGCAAGGATTTCATCAAAGAGCTTCTGGGACAAGACGCCGGTTTTCCCTTGGTTGATCAGATAGTCCCGCCCCTGGTAGTGCAGGGAGCCCACCGGCGAGATCACCGCCGCCGTGCCGGTGCCGAAAATCTCCTTGAGCGAGCCGTTTTCCTGGGCCGCCAGGACCTCGTCAATGGCAATCCTGCGCTCCACCACCTTAAGGCCCCAGCTCTTGGCCATCTGGATGACCGAGTCACGGGTAACCCCGGGCAGAATACTGCCACCCAGCGGCGGGGTGATGATCTCGTCGCCGATGACGAAGAAGATGTTCATGGTGCCGACTTCCTCGATGTACTTCCGCTCCACGGCATCGAGCCAGAGCACCTGGGTGAAGCCTTTCTTCTTGGCTTCCTCCGCCGCCATGATGCTGGCCGCGTAGTTGCCCGCCGCCTTGATATGGCCAACCCCGCCGGGCACGGCGCGGACATACTTGTCGGTGACATAGATCTTGACCGGATTGAACCCCTCCGGATAATAGGCGCCGACCGGGCTCATGATGACGAAAAACCGGTATTGTTTCGCCGGACGCACGCCCAGGGCGGCCTCGGTGGAGATCATCGTCGGCCGGATGTAGAGGGTGGCGCCCTGGGCCGTGGGGATCCAATCCCGGTCGAGCCGCAGCAGCTCCTTCAGCGCGGCGAGCACCTCGTCCACCGGCAGTTGCGGCATGCAGAGCCGCGCTGCCGAGATGTTCATCCGCTCGATATTGGCCGCCGGGCGAAAGAGATAGATGCCGCCGTCCTTGCCCCGGTAGGCCTTCATCCCCTCGAAGATGGCCTGGCCGTAATGGAGAACCATGGCCGCCGGGTCCAGGGAAAAATTCCGGTAGGGCTGGATCGCAAGATCATGCCAGCCCCGGCCCTCGGTATACTCCATGACCAGCATATGATCGGTAAAATGTCTGCCGAAACCCAGGGCGTTTTGATCCGGCTTGGGCTTTGCTTCGCTTTCCGTGACTTTTTCCACTTGGATATCCATGCTCTCTTCCTCGGACAAAAACACTCCATTTCTATGCGGCATCGCCGGGTTTCCAAGCCTTCCAAGCCACTCTCGGCTGAAAAACCAAAATCAAAGGCCATAAATATAAATGATAATACGCTTCGCTGAAACAACTTATTGATGCCGCCACGGGAAACGGGTGCATAAACGTCACGGCGGGGATGAAAAGGAAGGAGAGGAGAAAGATGGTCGGGGCGAGAGGATTCGAACCTCCGGCCTCCTGCTCCCAAGGCAGGCGCGCTAACCAGACTGCGCTACGCCCCGACGGACGATAATGGGAAGCTGCTTTATTAGCACTCTGCCCGTGGCCGGTCAAGA
>DASWIU010000016.1:0-2009 GCA_036397515.1 Desulfurivibrionaceae bacterium
ACCTTGATGCGTTGATAATTGCCCTGGGCACTTATCGCCTCACTTCCAAAAAAAGGGGAAGATCCTCCACCCCTAAGGTTCCACCTCAAAATTCACCTGACATTTCTCCCGGCCATAGCTAAACAACGAACTCGCCCCTTCCTCGGCCCCCAGCATATCGCTGCGCAAGGCGGCAAAGATCTGGCGGCCCACGCCATACCGCTGTTCGCCAAGGTCGGCCTCGGCATACTCCCGCTTGGCAAGCTCCGCCGCATCCACCAGCAACTCCAGAATCCCACCCCCCACATCGAGCCGGATCAGATCCCCGTCCCGCACCTTGGCCAGCAACCCGCCGCACAAGGCCTCCGGGGTCACATGGATGGCGGCCGGCACCTTGCCGGAAGCGCCGGAGAGCCTGCCGTCGGTGACCATGGCCACCCGAAAGCCCCGGCCCATGACCACGGAGAGCGGGGTGATCAGCTTATGCAGCTCGGGCATGCCCGTGGCCTGGGGGCCCTGAAAGCGGATAACCGCCACGACATCCCGGTCCAGCTTGCCTGCCCGGAAGGCCTCTTCCAACCCGGCCTGGGTGTCGAAAACCATGGCCGGAGCCTCGATTTTGGTTTCAGCCCCGTCCGCCAGGGCCGAGACCTTGATCACCGCCCGGCCGAGATTGCCGGAGACCACCTTGAGGCCGCCGGTGGGGGAAAAGGGCTGGGCCAGCGAGGCGATGACCTCTTTTTCCCGCGATTGCTTCGGCTCCTCGGACCATTGGATCTTGCCGTCCACCAGGGTGGGGCTTTGGGTGTAGCGCTCAAGCCCCGGCCCGGCCACGGTCAGCACCTCATTGTGGAGAAAGCCGCCCCCGAGCAGCTCGCGGATCAGCACCGCCATGCCGCCCGCGGCCTGGAAGCTGTTGATGTCGCCGGGGCCGTTGGGGTAGATCCGCACCAGCAGCGGCACCGCTTCGGAAAGCTCGGCAAAGTCGTTCCAGTTGATCCGGATCCCGGCAGCGCGGGCAATGGCCACCAGATGCAAGGTCTCGTTGGCGGAACCGCCGCTGGCCAGCACCCCGACCATGCCGTTGACCACGGACCGTTCGCTCACCACCCAACCCAGGGGGGTATAGTTTTCGCCGAGATGGGTCAGTTCGCACACCCTGGCCGAAGCGGCATTGGTCAGGGGTTCGCGCAAGGGATCGTCCGGGTTGACAAAGGCGGCGCCGGGCAGGTGTAGCCCCATGATCTCGGCGATCAGTTGGTTGCTGTTGGCCGTGCCGTAAAAGGTGCAGGTTCCGGTTCCGTGGTAGGAGGCGCTCTCCACCGCCAGCATCTCCTCCTTGGTGATCCTGCCCTGGGCGAACTGCTCCCTGGCCAAAGCCTTTTCCCGGTTGGAGAGCCCCGAGCGCATGGGCCCGCCCGGCACCAGGAGCATGGGCAGATGCCCGAACTGCAACCCCCCCATCAGGAGGCCCGGCATGATCTTGTCGCAGATCCCCAAAAGCAGGGCGCCGTCAAACACGTTATGGGCCAGGCCGATCACCGTGGACATGGCGATGACATCCCGGCTGATCAGGCTGATATCCATGCCCGGCTCCCCCTGGATAACACCGTCACACATGGCGGGCACCCCGGCGGCCACCTGGGCCGTAGCCCCCACCGCGGCCACCGCCTTCTTGATCATGGCCGGGTAGTGCTCGTAGGTGTGGTGGGCCGAGAGCATGTCGTTGTATGCGGTGACGATCCCGATGTTGGGCGCCTGCCCGCCGCGCAGGGTCTGGCATTCCCCGCCCTGGCAGACCGCCAGATCATGGGCCAGATTGCTGCAGGGCAGATGGTGGCGAAACGGCCCGGCCACCCTGGCGTGCTCCATATGGCGCAGATATCTTTCGCGATGGGCCAGGCTGCGATTGATGATCCGGTCGGTGACTTTCTCGACGATGCTGTTCATGGCTGCTCCTTGTTCATGGGGCCCAAAAAACCGTAACCGGGGCGATGGTCTGGCCCAGCACTGCCCGGATGGGCATCTCG
>DASWIU010000017.1:0-7645 GCA_036397515.1 Desulfurivibrionaceae bacterium
CTTGGGTCTGCCGGTGCTGCTGGTGGTTGACTGCACCAAGACCACCCGCACCGTGGCGGCCCTGGTCTTGGGCTGCCAGCGTTTTGATCCGGAGGTGAAGATCGGCGGGGTGATTTTGAACCGGGTGGGCACAGCCCGGCATGAGGCCTTGGTCCGGCAGGCGGTGGAACAGTACACCGGCATTCCGGTCTTGGGCGCCATGCCCCGCTCCAAGGAGGACGCCTTTCCCCAGCGGCATCTGGGGATTACCCCCTGCCCGGAGCATGCGGGCGCTGAGGGGGCGGTGCAGGGGTTGGCTGGGAAAGCGGCGCAATATCTGAATCTTGCCGGGATAGAAAAGATGATGGCCCCCTGCGCCGGCGAACCGGAAGTACCGCGCCCGGAGCGGCAGGACGCGGCCGAGCCGGTGCGGATCGGCATCCTCAAGGATGCGGCCTTTCAGTTTTACTATGCGGAGAATCTGGAGGCCCTGGTCCGGTGCGGTGCCCAGCTGGTGGAGATCAATGCCCTGACCGCCCCGGAGCTACCGAAGCTCGATGGCCTCTATATCGGCGGGGGGTTTCCGGAAACCAGCGCCCGTGCGCTTTCCGCCAATGGCTCCTTTCGGGCCTCCCTGAAAAATGCAGCCGAAGCCGGGCTGCCCATCTACGCGGAGTGTGGCGGTCTGATCTATCTCGGCGAAAGCATGGTGCTGGGTGGCGAGCTCTTCCCCCTGGTGGGTCTTTTTCCGGTGCGGTTCGGCCTGATGAAAAAACCCCAGGCCCACGGCTATACGGTGCTCAAGGTCGAGGGGCAAAATCCCTATTATCCGGAGGGGACCGAGATCAAGGGGCACGAATTCCGCTACAGCCGGGTGGAGGAATGGGGCGGCGAGACTGGCCAGCTTGCCCTGCGCATGGAGCGCGGAGTGGGGTTTGTCGGGGGCCGCGATGGCCTGGTGTTTAAGAACGTGCTGGCGTTGTACACCCATATCCATGCCCTGGGCACAACCTCCTGGGCTCCGGCCCTGGTGGCCAGGGCGCGGGAGTATCGGGCAGGGCAAGGCTGAGGCCGGTGTCGCCCTGGGTTGACCGCACTTTGATCACGGCCATGCCGGAGTGTCCAGGCGCCGGTGAAATTCTGGTAAAAAAAGGAGAGGTACGGATGCAACAGGGAAGGCGGGCGGTTGTTCTGGGGATGGCGGCGGTCTTGGCTCTGGCGGGGGCGGCAGGTGGTGCGGAGGCCATCCGCGAAGGCAAGTGGGAGTTCACCTCGGAGATGCAGATGGAAGGTATGCCGCAGATGCCCGTCCTGCCTCCGGGAGTGACGCTGCCGCCGGGGGTGTCGGTTGTCGCTCGGGACAATACCATGCGCTCGACAATGGTGAAATGTGTCACCGAGGACGATCTGGTCCCAGCCTCCGACCAGAAAACCGACCACAAGTGCAAGACAACCAAGATGGAGCGCAAGGGCAACACCATCAACTGGAGCACCGTCTGCACCGACAAAGAGATGAAAATGACCGGGAACGGGGTCGCCACCTATACCGGTTTGGTCATGGACAGCACAATGACTATGACGATCCAGGGCCAGGGGCAAACCATGAAACAGGTGGTGAAGACCAAGGGGAAATATCTCGGGGTGTGCGGCAAATAGCCTGATCCCAGCCGCTGCCGGCCGGCAAGGCGCGGCTCTTCAGCCGGTCGGCGGCAAGCACCCCGGTTCAGTGGCTGGTGTAACTGCCGAGCACCTTGGCCTCGATCTTCATGCGGGTGGCGCCGTCGGGCATGGGTTCCTGCCAGTGGATGAACTGGGTCACCACCCTGGCAAAGGCGCCGTTGTCTTTTTTGCATGCCTCGCAAATGCTCTCGGCATCATCCCGGTAGATGATTACCTTGCTGGCCGGCTCCCCGGTGCAGTCAACCGCCGCCATCTTCCGGCAGCCGCATTCCAACCGGATAACCGCCACCCCGATCCCGTCGGGACTTCCTTCGAGAATGCCGGCAATCATGGCCTCTTCATTTTTCTGGGCCTTGAGTTCCGGGCTTACCGTGGTCTTTTTTTTGATCTTTGGTTTGCTGCTCATAACAATCGGCCTTTTGGGGACAGGTTGAGAATAATAATAGAGGTGAAGCGCCTGCAAAAAACAACGGCTGGTATCCTAAAAGATCGGAGTAGGCTGGTCAACCTCAATCGTCTTTTTCCCTGATGCTGCCCCTGACTGGGGCGGGGCTTCTTTTTTATTGACAAAAAAATGGCGGTGCATTAGAGGGAAAGGGAAATTTATCTCTTTTTTTTGGAAGCAATGGGCTCGATATTCTGCCCCGTTTCGTGGCAGTGCGATCTTGTTTATCAATTTTTTTAACCTTATATGGAGGAAGTACTATGTGGCAGATCGATGTTGATAAGGACAAATGCGTTGGTGATGGAGAGTGCGTAAATGCTTGCCCTGCACAGGTATATGAGCTGGTTGACGGCAAGGCCGAAGCGGTAAATGCCGACGAATGCCTTGGCTGTGAGACCTGTGTAGAGGTTTGCCCCGAGGGTGCACTCACCGTCACCGAGGTGTAATGTAGAAGTTGCGGAACATCCGTGAAGTGTGTAGGCCTATTCCCACGATTGGGGATAGGCCTATTTATTTGCGGGCGACGGACGGGTTCTGTCTGGCGCGGCAGACTTTAAGGGGGAAAGGATGAGCTGGTTGACGCGGTTGAAGCCGGGGGCGAGTGTCAGCACCAATCTTCTGGTTGCCGCCCTGATGTGGAGCTTTATCGGCCTGTATCTGATGGTACGCGGCTATCTCCTGCCCCCGGCTCCGTCCTGGTTGTTTTTTGGGTTGGGCTTAGGGCTTGGTACCCTGAAAGCGGTTCTGGTTATCGAGCGGGCGGCCCGGAAGAACATCGCCCGGATTGTGGCGCGCCCGGAGGGCATGTGTCTTGGCGGCGTCTACTCCTGGGGGATGTGGGCCATGGTTGTCGGCATGATGCTCGGCGGTCGCCTGCTGCGCAATTCCTCCGTGCCTCCCCTGGCGGTCGGTGTTATATATCTTGCTGTCGGTTGGGCGCTGCTGTTGTCGAGCAGGCTCCTCTGGCAGGAGTGGAACGCGCGGAAGGCGGGCAGGTAGCCGTTCACCACCCCCCACATTGTAAAAGCTTACGCGGAAAGAACGGGTTGTCTGGTATGGGAACACCTTCCTGGAATAAAGTGGAGGTTGATCGTGCCGCCCTGCGCCATAATTTCCGGCAGGTGCGACAGCTGATCGGCCCGGCGGTGGATATCTTGGCCGTGGTCAAGGCCGACGCCTATGGGCACGGCCTTGTCCCGGCGGCACAGGCCTTTGCCGAGGCAGGAGCCACCTCCTTTGGCGTGGCCGAGGTCGAAGAGGGCGTGCGGCTGCGGCAGGCCGGGATAACCGGGCAGATTGTGGTCATGCTCGGCGTTGACCAACAGGGGGCGGCGGAGGCGGTGGCCCATGATCTCACCCCGGTGGTCTATACCCTGGAAGCCCTGGAAGCTCTTGCCGCGCAGGCGGCAAAGGGTGGTTGCCGGAAAGGGGTGCAGCTCAAGGTCGATGTCGGCATGGGACGTTTCGGCCTTCTCCCCCACGAAATTGAGCCGTTCCTGGCCGCCTTGTCCCGGTTTCCCAGTCTCTATCTCGCCGGGATCGCCAGCCATTTCCCCAAGGCCGATGTGGAAGGCGACGCTGCTACGGAAGAGCAGTATGCCCGGTTTCAGGAGCTGTTGACCCGGGTGCAGGACACAGGCAAGGGGCGGATCAGCCATATTGCCAATTCCGCCACCCTGTTGCGCTACCCTAAGATGCGCTGCGATCTGGTGCGCCCGGGTATCTCCCTGTATGGCTGCTACCCGGCCGACTGGCTGCACCGGGCTTCCGCCCTGGACCTGCGGCCGGTCATGCGTTTTAGCACCAAGGTGCTGCAGATCAAGGAGGTTCCCGCCGGGCAGGGGATCAGCTATGGCCACCGCTATGTGACCGAGCGACCCACCAGGCTGGCGGTTTTGCCGGTGGGCTACGACGACGGCTATCTGCGGCGGATGGCGGGCAAGGCCGAGGTCTTGCTGGCTGGGCAGCGGGCCCCGGTCCGTGGTATGATCTGCATGAATGCCTGCATGGCCGATGTGACCGGGATTCCCGGGGTCAAGGCCGGGGATGAAGCGGTGCTGCTGGGGTGTCAGGGGGCGGGGGAGATCAGGGCCGAGGAGATCGCCCGCTGGTCCGACACCATCAACTATGAGATTCTCTGTCTTTTCGGCTCCTGCAACCGGCAGGTGTATCGTGACAGCGAGTAAACGGTCGCAGGGCACCGCATCTCCTTTGTCATCGGCCTGTTCGCATACTTTGTGTATAGCGAACAGGCCGCTTTCGCGGATCTGCAGCACCCTGCAACCGTTTACAGATAAGGCTACAAACGAAACGCTGGATGTGATTGCTTTGCTTTGTGATCGTAATGACATGAGAGAGCCTGTTTGCTGAAAGAATGATGGACTTGTAAAAAAGGAAAAAGGCCACAGGTCCGTAACACAAAAGCAAAGAGTTACAAAGCGATAACCGTTGTAATCGCGGCTTGTTGCGATTACAACAAACAACATTTTTCGGAATAGAAACGCAATGATCAAAACACGCTTGAAAACATTGATAGACCACTGCTTCAACCAGGGAGTCGAGGCCGGATTCTGGTCCGCTGCCGCGGCGGGGGCTTATTCCCTGGACGAACCCAAGCACGCGGGCCAGGGCGATCTGGCCACTAATCTGGCCATGGTGGTGGCGGGCAAGGACCAGAAGAATCCCCGGGCCGTTGCCGCGCAGCTGGTGGAGATGCTTAGCCCCCATACCGACCTGCTGGAGCGGGTGGAGATCGCCGGGCCGGGCTTTGTCAACTGCTACATCAACAAGTCTGTCTGGCACTCCGTGCTGCCCGAGGTCTGCGGTCAGGATGCAGCCTTTGGCCTCAGCAAGATCGGGCAGGACAAGAAGGTGCTGGTCGAGTTTGTCAGCGCCAACCCCACCGGCCCCTTGAGTGTCGGGCACGGGCGGCAGGCGGTGTTAGGCGACGCCATCGCCGGCCTGCTTTCCGCCACCGGCCATCAGGTCACCCGGGAATATTACTACAACGATGCCGGCCGGCAGATGCGGGTGCTGGGCGAATCCACCCGGGCCCGGTATCTGGAAGCGCTGGGGCTGCCCTTCACCTTTCCGGAAGACGGCTATCAGGGCCAGTATATCCGGGATATCGCCCAGGCGCTCATCGAGGAGCACGGCGATTCCCTCAAGGACGAGCCCGAGGTCACGCTGTTTAAGAACAAGGCCGAGCAGGTCATCTTTGCCGACATCAATGCAACCCTGCACCGTCTGGGCATCGTCTTTGACAACTACTACAACGAACATTCGCTTTATGAAAACGGCCTGGTCGATGATGTGGTCGCCTCCCTGCGGGCAAAGGGGCTGGCCTACGATCAGGACGGGGCGGTGTGGTTCAAGGGCACCGAGTGTGGCCTGCCCCAGGACCGGGTGATCATCAAGTCCACCGGCGAGCCGACCTACCGGCTGCCGGACATGGCCTATCACCGGGAAAAATTTAAGCGCGGCTTCGACTGGATGGTGGATATCTTCGGCTCCGACCATATCGCCACGGTGCCGGACGTGCTGGCCGGGGTCAAGGCCCTGGGCTATGATCCGAGCAAGGTGACCGTGGTTTTGCACCAGTTCGTCACCCTGCTCCGCGACGGGCAGCAGGTGAAGATGTCCACCCGCAAGGCCAATTTCGTCACCGTTGACGAATTGCTCGACGAGGTCGGCCCGGATGTGGCCCGCTTCTTTTTTCTCATGCGCAAGGCGGACAGCCAGCTGGAGTTTGATCTGGATCTGGCCACCAAGACCAGCCAGGAAAACCCGGTCTATTATGTCCAGTACGCCCATGCCCGGCTGCACAGCATCCGCAGGCAGGCCGAGGCCAAGGGCATCAGCCTGGGGAGCTTGGCGGAGGCGCCGCTTGGGAGACTCACCGAGGATGACGAGACCCAGCTGCTCAAGGCCATGGCCGGATTTCCCGCCCTGGTGGAGGGCGCGGCCCTTGATCTCGCGCCGCACCGGCTGGTTTTTTATCTCCAGGATGTTGCCGCACAGTTCCATAGTTACTACAATAAGCACCGGATCGTTTCCGAGGATGAGGAATTGAGCCGGGCCCGGCTCTGGCTGGCCATGGGCATAAGGGTTGTTTTGCGTAATGGTCTTGCCCTGATCGGGGTGAGCGCTCCGGAATCGATGTAGGGCCTGGTAACTTTTTAATCGACATCACATGAATTCCCTCCCCCCTCGCGGGGGAGGGCTAGGGAGAGGGGGAAGTTGCCATTATCCCGGCAGGTTGTCGCTACCCCCACCCCCAACCCCTCCCGCAAGGGGAGGGGAGTTTTTCAGAAATATTCAGAGTTGCAAGGTAGTAGGGCTTGGGGCATGTCCTGTTAAATTAAAGATGTAATCGTTCAGCCGGGGCTACGCACTTGCCGCTAACCTCGGTCTGTCGCGAAATGATCAGCAGTGCCGGAGATGCGCGGAAGAGGCCTGTTCGCTATACATCAAGTATGCGAACAAGCCGATGACAAAGCAGATGCGGTGCTGCTGACCGTTTACCTAAAGATCAAGCATGAGGAGGCGTTGCCCGGTATTGCCCGGCAACGGATGATCCGCTTATGAGCGCACCGAAGCAGAAAGCCAGATTTGGATTTGTCGTCCGTTTTGAGTTGGGGTTGTTGGGGATGTTCACCCTGACCGTGGTTACCGGCTGCCTCTTTTTCTGGATGTTCATTATCGGCATCTGGGCCGGGCAGACCATCCTCCAGCCGAATTCGGGCGAGGAGAAATCCTCGCTGGCAAAGCTTGCCGGGGCGCTGCGGCCGACGGATCCCGCCCTTGTCGAGCCCGTCGCCTCGCCGGAGCAAAAGGAAAATACGGCCTCGGATGCGGGCGCGGTGCCGGAAGCGGCCCCTGCTGCCGATGCTGAAACGGAATGGGCCGAGGCCGAGCCTTCTTTCTTTGCCCTGCAGGTGGCCGCTGTCCGTGATCAGGAGCGGGCGCGGGAGGAGGTCGCCCAGTGGCGGGGCCGGGGCTATGAGGCTTTTTCCGTGCCGCCCGAGGACCAGGATGATCCGTTTATCCGAATCTATGTGGGCAAATTCGACAAGCTGGCCGATGCCAATCAGCTCATCGCCAAGCTGGAAAAAGAGGAAAAGGTCAAGGCCTACATCGCCCTGCTGCCTGCTTCCCGGCTCCAGGCCCAGTAGCAGGGTTGCCGATGACGAAAGGATCAAGAAAGCAGGGATTTTTTCCTGACGGGTCCTAAATCTTTTTCTTTGCGGGCGGTTATGGTAGAACGAACGGGTTCCGTCCAGACGGGCGGGCAAAAATTTACGAGGTCATCATGATTGTTGAAATCGCACAAAGCCGCGATTACAACGGTTGTTGCCTTGTACTCATTGATTCAGTGTTACGGACATGTGGATTGTTTCCCTTTTTACGAGGTCGTCATGATTGTTGAAATCGAAAAAAAACGCGATTACAACAGTTATTACGCTGTGACCAGTTGATTTTGTTTGCGGACCTTTGCTCTCTTTCCTTTTTTTGTGAGACTGTTCATGATTCGTGATGCCA
>DASWIU010000018.1:0-7555 GCA_036397515.1 Desulfurivibrionaceae bacterium
GTGGCACGGGGATCGCTTCCCGGCCTGGCCGGGCTGCTGATCGCCTACCCGCCGCTGGTATGGGGCGTGTTTTTCTACAAGGCTGGGGCAAAAGAGCAGCAGGAAATCTAAATGCCGCAATCACTGCGTGCCAATAAAAAAAGGTTCTTTCGGGAATTCCGGGGGAAGTGGCGAGGCCTTTCTGCCGTTCTCTTTTTCTTCTTTTGCCTGCCCAAAAGAAGAAACAAGAAAAAGGCACCCCAACCAGTCCTGGCCCTGCGGGCTTCCCTTACTTCTCGCCGAGGGCGGGACGCGGAAAAACTCGGGCTTCGCCCTCAAACAGTTCCCGCGTCTTTTTCCGCCCTCGTCTGCGAGGTGCGGCAGGACAAATGGGGAAAATTCCCATTGGCACGCAGCCGAGCACCGGAGAGGCTGCCGAAAAGGGGATTTGCACTGTCTGAGCGTAGCGAGTTTGCAAAGCCCCGGCAGCATCGAGGAGTACCCCTAACGGGGCATAAACTCCGGGAATCCCGCCTTCGGCGGGACAAGGGACACCGGGGGCCCTTTCTTTGGTTCGTTTCTTTGGGCAAACAAAGAAATGAACGCACTGACTTCATGGCCCAGTCCCCCGGAATTCCCGGATGAACCTAAAAAAAGGGGGTTAACCGAAAACGGCTAACCCCCTTTGCTATTGCTGGTCGGGATGAGAGGATTCGAACCTCCGGCCCCTTGGACCCCATCCAAGTGCGCTACCAGACTGCGCTACATCCCGACAAAATATATTCCCTCAACAGGCTGGCCCCCTATTTAGCACGGCCCGAGGCGCCTGTCAAGCTGGACTCTCTCCAACCCCATCATTCCTCGAGAATTTTCCGCAAGGCCAGCAGCTCCGCCTTGACCTGGCCGAAAATATCCGCCGGGTTTCCCGGCAACTCCTGCTCCGCTTCAAGGGCGGCAACCTCGTGCTCCTGTCCGCCGCCATCCCTTGCCAGGGCTTTTTTTGCCCCGCTGATGGTGAAGCCCTCGTCCTTGAGCAGCCTTTTGATCGCCAGGACCGTTTCCACATCCACCCGGCGGTAGAGCCGCTGTTTGGACTGGGCCCGCTGTGGGTGAAGGATCCGGAATTCCGATTCCCAGTACCGGAGCACATGCTGCTTCACCCCGGTTATCGCGCACACCTCGCCGATCTTGAAGTACCGCTTGTCAGGAATCCCCGGCAGGCTGACGCCTGCTGTTCCTTGACCCTCATCAAAACTCTGGCAAGATATCTTGGTCACACTGGTCCTTTATTCCTTGTTCAGATTCTCCCGAACCACCTTGCTGGGCCTGAAGGATACCATGTGCCGCTTGGAAATCTCCATGGTTTCTCCGGTCCGGGGATTGCGGCCCACCCGCGAGGATTTTTTCCGCACGGTGAAGGTGCCGAACTGCACGATCTTGATGGCCTCCCCCTGAAGCAGGGTTTTTTTCAGCGCATCAAAAACAGCATCAACCATTTCTCCGGCGCTCCGCTGGGAAAAGCCCATCTTCTCGTTGATGGTCTGCGAAAGTTCTTTTCTGGTAAGGTTGGATCGTTTCATCTATTATGCCTCACGTAACTGACCGTTAAAACGGGAAATCATCATCTCGATAATTTTTTGGTGAATCTTGCCAACTGTTTCGTCATCCAGGGTTCGATCAAGCGCCCGGTAGGTGATGGAAATCGCGACACTCTTTTTTCCGGCCTCAATATTCTTCCCCTGGAATACATCAAAGAGCTCGGCCCGCTCGATAAGCTTTTCCCCGCAATCCTCTATGGCGGAAAGCATCTCCCCGGCAGCCGCCCCCTCGGGGACGATGAGGGCCATGTCCCACTTCACAAAGGGAAACTTGGGCAAGGGGGCAAAGGTCTTTGCCTGGGGCGAAAAACCGTTGAGCGCGGCAAGATCAAGGTCCACGAAGAAGGCCTGCTGCTTGATGCCAAAACCCTTCAGCGCTTTTTGACTGAACGCCCCGCACCAGCCCAGGATGTTCTCCCCACCCATCACGGTCAGGACACTGCCCGGTTCGGCAAAGGGAGGCTCCTGTCCGGCAACGCCCGCCTGGCAGGTAATTTCCGCGCCGAGCCGCAGACGGTCAAGAATTTGCGTCATAACCCCTTTGACATCGAAGATGTCCGCCGGGACCTCTCCGGCATGGAGCACAGGCGCCCCGGGATGCCGACGGCCGGAGATAACCGCGGCCAAACGGAAAGGCTCCTCGGGCTGCTGACCCTCCTGGGGATGAAAGACCTTGCCGATTTCAAAAAGCCGGACATCGTGGCTCTGATGATTGAGATTGCGCCGCAGGTTTTCCAGAAGCCCGGGCAACAGCGTGGTCCGTAACACACTCTGATCTTCCGCCAGAGGGTTTAACAGATGCACGGTCTGCCGTCTGGCATCGCCTTCGGCCAATCCCAGCAGATCATGGTGCTGCGGGGCCACGAAGCTGTAGTTGATGGCCTCATAAAACCCGAGGGCAGCGAGGATTTCCCCCATCTTTTTCCGCAGTTCCCGAAGGGCATCCTGCTCGGAAAAAATCATGGGCACCATGGGCAGGGTGGTGGGCAGCAGGTTATAGCCCACGATCCGGGCAACCTCTTCAATGAGGTCAATCTCCCGCTCAAGGTCCACCCGGAAACTCGGGGGCGTCACCCGCAGGGTATCGTCGTCAAGCCGCTCCACCTCAATTTCAATGCCGGTCAGGGCGGCGTCAATCCGGTCCAGGGAAAGATCCATGCCCAACAGGGCGCGCGTCCGTTTCCCCCGCAAGGTGATGGCGGGCGGGGCAACAACGCCCTCCCGGTAATCCACGCCTCCGGCGACAATCTCCCCGCCGGCCAGGGCGGCCATGAGCTGCACCGCCCGCTCCATGGCCATGGGCACACCTTGCGGATCAACGCCCCGCTCGAAACGGTAGGAAGCCTCCGTACTCATATTGAGCTTGCCCGCGGTACGCCGGATGCCGATGGCGGCAAAACAGGCGCTTTCCAGCAGAATGTCGCGGGTCTCGGCATCAACCTCGGAATTGGCCCCGCCCATGATCCCGGCCACGGCCACCGGTCTTTCGGCGTCGCAGATCATCAGCATCTGGCTGTCAAGCTGGTGCTCGGTCCCCTCCAGGGTGGTAAGGCTCTCGCCGGACCTGGCCCGCCGGACCGCGATCCTGCCCCCGGCCAGTTTGTTAAAATCAAAGGCGTGCAGGGGCTGGCCGTATTCCAGCATGACAAAGTTGGTGATATCAACGATGTTGTTGATCGGGCGCATACCCACGGCCAGCAACCGCTGTTGCAGCCACCAGGGCGAAGGGCCGATTGTGACATTTCTGACCAGCCGGGCGGCATAGCGCGGGCAATCAGCAGCGGATTCCACCTCCACGCTGAAGGGCAGATTCTCGCCGGCCAGCACGGGGGCGACTGCCACCGGCGGCCTGATCCGCTTGCCGACCACCCCGCCCACCTCCCGGGCAATCCCCAGGACACTGGCGCAATCGGGCCGGTTCGGGGTGAGATCGACCTCAATCATGGTATCCACCAGCCCCAGGGCCTGGCTGAGCGGTTGCCCCGGTTGCAGCTCCGCGGCCAACTCCATGATCCCGGTCTGGTCCTCGGTGATCCCGAGCTCCTTGGCCGAGCAGAGCATGCCGCAGGATTCCTCGCCGCGGATCTTTGCCGGTTTGATGGTGAATCCTCCCGGCAACACCGCGCCGGGCAAGGCAAGAGCCGTAACCAATCCGGCGCGGGCGTTGGGAGCGCCGCAGACCACTCTTTTCAGCTCCTGGCCCACATTCACGTCACAGAGCACCAGCTTGTCCGCGTTGGGATGGGGGAAAACCGCCTCGATCCTCGCCACCACAACCCCGGTCAACTCCGGGTAACACGGCACGCAGGCGTCCACCTCAAGACCGAGCATGGTCAGGTGGTCGGCAATCTGCCCCGGCTCCAGGTCCGTGTCAATGTATTCGCGCAGCCAGTTGAGCGTAAACTTCATGGGTCGTGTCGTATGGTCGTCGCCCGCAAAGGGGCTTAAGCCGTCGTAAAAAAAACGGCGCAAAAAGCCGTAGCAGCATCAGCGGCAACGGCGGTAATTACTCAGTAACAGCTCCTAAGCCGTTGTTAAAAAACAACTTAGTCTTTTTGTATGACCTAAACGGCATAAGGAGCCGTAAAGGAACAGCCAGAATTGTACAAGCTATTTTGTAACGGCTCCTAAAACTGAGAAAGAAAACGCAGATCGTTTTCATAAAAAAGGCGGATATCGGTGATGCCGTACTTCAACATGGCAATCCGCTCGATACCAAGGCCAAAGGCAAAGCCGCTGTACTCTTCCGGATCGTAGCCGACCTTTTTAAAGACCTCCGGGTCGATCATCCCGGCGCCTAAAATCTCCAGCCAGCCGGTGTGTTTGCATACCCGGCACCCCTTGCCGCCACAAATGACACAGCCGATATCCACCTCGGCGCTGGGCTCGGTAAAGGGGAAAAAACTGGGGCGAAAACGGATGGGGGTATTTTCAGCAAACATCCTGGTGATGAATACCGAAAGCACGCCCTTGAGGTCGGCGAATGAGATGTTGCGGTCAACAAGAAACCCTTCCACCTGATGGAACATGGGGGTATGGGTGATATCCGAATCGCAGCGATAGACCTTGCCCGGCGCAATCATCCGCAAGGGCGGCTGCTCTTTTTCCATGATCCTGGCCTGCATGGGCGAGGTATGGGTTCTGAGCAGCAGGCTGTCGCTGATATAGAAGGTGTCGTGCATGGCCCGGGCCGGGTGATGCGGCGGGATGTTCAGGGCCTCGAAATTATAAAAATCAACCTCGACATCCGGCCCCTCGGCCACGGCAAAACCCAAGCCCTCGAAGATGGCGCAGACCGCCTCCATGACCTGGGTCACCGGATGCAGCTTGCCAAAAGGCGTTGTCCGTCCGGGCAGGGTCAGATCAAGACTGGCCTGGGCTGAGCCGGCGCCGGCTTTGGCCAGCCCGGCTTCCCGCTCGGCAAAGGCTGATTCCAGCTCCTGCTTGATCTCGTTTGCCAGTTGTCCGAGCCGTGGGCGCTCCTCCGGAGGGGCTTGGCCCAATTGCCGCAGGACAAGGGTAAACTCCCCTTTCCGCCCCAGATACTTGACCCGAAACGACTCGAGCTCGTCGAGCTGGGAGATGGCGGCGAGCTCTTCACCGGCAACGGTTTTCAGACGAAGAAGTTCTTCGTGCATGCTGGGCACGGCAACAATCAGTTGCTGACGCGAGCCAGCTTGGCAACCTGGGTAAAGGCCCCCGGATCGAGAACGGCCAGATTGGCGAGAACCTTGCGGTCCAATTCCACATTGACCTTTTTCAAGGCGCCCATCATCCGGCTGTAGGTGGTATCGTTTTCATGGCACGCTGCGCCGATCCGCACAATCCACAATTTCCGGAAATCGCGCTTTTTCTGGCGACGGTCGCGGTAGGCATAGACCAAGGCCCGATCCACGGCTTCCGTTGCCGTCCGGTACAGGCTGTTACGGCCGCCGATAAAACCGCTGGCCAACTTCAAAACCTTTTTTCTTCTCCGGCGCGCTTTAAATCCACGTGTTACGCGAGGCATCGTACTTCTCCTTATTGACATTCTCCGACGTTTTCTTCCCGTCGGCAGTGTTTACACTGGGGATATGGCATGGTCTTGGGGCGGACAGTCAGTCCGGCCGTTTTTTACATATAGGGCAAGATACGCTTGATCCCCTTGAGATTGGTGGCGTCAACAAGCCCGGCCTGTCTCAAATTTCTCTTCCGCTTGGTGCTCTTCTTGGTGAGGATATGGCTGGTAAAGGCCTTGCGGCGGACAATCTTGCCGGTGCCCGTACACTTGAACCGCTTGGCAGCCCCTCTGTTTGTTTTCATCTTCGGCATGGTTTTCTCCCTTTGTAACTGCTCAGCTAAAACCCAAAATCAGGCTTAAACATCCCAATTATAACCGTTCAGCAGTACCGTAGCTGCTAGGCAGAAACCTGCGACGTGTGCTAACGCACATGAGCAGGCTGATAACAACGCGGATGCGGTGCTGCTGGACGGTTACGTTATTTCGGCCCCACAAACATGGCCATCTGCCGCCCTTCCATTTTGGGAGGCTGCAGAATAACCGCGTCTTCCTTCAATTCCTCGACCACCTTGTTCATGACCTCCATGCCGAGGGTATCGGCATAGACGATCTCGCGGCCACGAAACCGCAGGGTGATCTTCACCTTGTTCTTCTGCTGCAAAAACTTCTTGATATTCTTGATCTTGAATTCAAGATCATGCTTCTCGGTCTTGGGCCGGAGCTTGATTTCCTTGACCTCGATAACCGTCTGTTTTTTCTTGGCTTCCTGCTGCTTCTTGGACTGCTCGTAACGAAATTTCCCAAAATCCATGATCCGGCAGACCGGAGGATCAGCCGCAGCCGAGAGTTCTACAAGATCAAGCCCCGCCGCTTCGGCCTTTGCCAGCGCTTCGCGGACAGGCACAACCCCTACCTGCTGCCCTTCCTCATCAATGAGACGGACTTCCTTGCAATCAATCTCATGGTTGATTCTGGCCCGCACTTCCCGCTCTGGTCGGTCGCCAACTTTTTTCCCTTTAATACTCATACCTCCGCACACATGATTCTTAAAACACCGCACCCGATGCTGCGCATCCGCACGCTGAAATATTACATAGTACCCTGAATCACCTAGCTATTGCAAGGGCCAGTTCGACCCGCTTCGTTTTCCCCGGCAATCAAGGCCGCGAACTCCGGGATTGACATGGCCGGCAGATTATCCCCGTTGCGCAGCCGCACCGTGACCTGGCGCGCCTCCACTTCCTTGTCGCCGATGATCAGCATATACGGAATCTTCTGCATCTGGGCTTCACGGATCTTGTAATTGAGTTTCTCGTTGCGGAGATCCTTTTCAACCCGCACTCCGGCCCGGCGCAGTTCCGCATACACCTCTTCCGCGTAATCGCTCTGCGCATCGGTGATATTCATGATCCTGGCTTGCGCCGGCGCCAGCCAGACCGGAAAGGCGCCGGCATAATGCTCGATAAGCACCCCGATAAAACGCTCCAGCGAGCCCATGAGGGCCCGGTGGATCATGATCGGCTGATGCTCCTTGCCGTCTTCCCCGGTATAGGTCATTTCAAAACGTTCGGGCAGGTTGAAATCCACCTGGATGGTCGAGCACTGCCAGCTCCGTCCCAAAACATCCTTGATCTTGATATCGATCTTCGGCCCGTAAAACACCCCCTCGCCAGGGTCGATCTCGTAGGCCAACCCCTTTTTCTCCAGGGCCAGCTTCAAGGCGGTGGTGGCCTGCTCCCAGTGCTCGTCGCTGCCCACGGACTTCTCCGGCCTGGTGGAGAGATAGACCTCGTAGTGCTCAAAACCAAAGGTCTTGAGGATGTGCAGATTCAGGTCAAGGATATTGAAAATTTCCTCTTCCAGATTATCGGGCCGACAAAAGATATGGGCATCGTCCTGGGTAAAACCGCGAACCCGCATCAGGCCGTGCAGGGCGCCGGTCTTCTCGAAACGGTACACCGTGCCCAGCTCGCACCAG
>DASWIU010000019.1:0-1581 GCA_036397515.1 Desulfurivibrionaceae bacterium
CGTATGGCGATAGTACGATTTGCCGATCAGAAATTGTTCAGAAATCCCTGGGCCGATTTTGAAAGAATGCGCCGTGAGCTGGACGCGCTGTTTCAGGGAGCAGGCCCGGGGGGCGGCGTACGGGGCGGGGCCACGGTCTTCCCGGCCTTGAATATCTCGGAGGACAGCACCAACCTCTATGTCCGGGCCGAGATTCCGGGGGTGGCGGCCAGCGAGGTGGAGATCTCCATCGAGGGCGATACCCTGACCATCCGGGGAGAGCGGAAAACCGGGGTTGCCGATGAAAAACATTCCTACCATCGCCGGGAGCTTGAGCGCGGCAGGTTCAGCCGGGCCGTCACCCTGCCGACCACGGTTCAGGTGGACAAGGTCGAGGCAAAAGCGGCCAACGGGATTGTCACCATTACCCTGCCCAAGGCGGAAGCGGTAACACCCCGGCAGATCAAGGTGAATGTCGGCTGAAATTGCCTCGATGGGGCCTCGGATATTTCTAAAGGAGCAAGCATATGACGGAGAAAGAAATGCAGTTCCAGCAGAAGCAGGAAGTGCGGCAGGCAGGCGAACCCACCAAGCCGGAAAAACAGTATGTGCCGGCGGTGGATATCTTTGAAACCGCGGAGGCGGTCAATGTGCTGGCGGAGATGCCGGGGGTTGCCAGGGAAGGAGTGGAAATCGAGCTGGAGAATGAAACCCTGACCATTCGCGGGGTCATGGCCCCCTGTGGCTGCGAGGGAGAAACCGTTCTTTTGCAGGAGTTTCAGTCCGGCCATTATCTGCGCAAGTTCACGGTGGCCGAAACCATTGATCAGGAAAAGATCCAGGCCACCATGGCCGACGGGGTGCTGACCCTGGTTCTGCCCAAGGTCGCGCCCGCCAAGCCGCGGAGGATAGAAGTGCGGGGCCTCTGAGCCGACCCTGGCGTGTCTGGGGGATTATCTGAAAAAGGCCATCCGTTTCCGGATGGCCTTTTTCGTTTAGAACAAGCGGGATTGAGACCCGGGCTTAAAAGGCATACGTTTTAGGGTCGATATTGCCTTTTTTCATCATTTCGAGAGGGAAAGCCAGCCTGGCTTGGTCAAAAGGCACCATTTTCGGAGCGCCGAAAGCCGCGTTGGAGGCGATGGCCGCGGCGGCGATCTTCGCCTGTACATCCGCCGGGATAGCCTTGGAGGCGGTCAGGACATTGTCCGGGTTCTTTTCGATGGAGATTCCGGGGACTTTGTACATGTCAAGCCCTGGGAATTTGGCCTTGTTTTGTTCCCACCACCAGTTTTTGACCATGGCGGCCTGGGCCCTGCCGGTAACGACCGCGGCGCACGCTTCGTTATGGCTGGCCTTGGCCTGGTTGGCTTTGCCGCCGGTCGCGGCTTTGGCTGCCGTTTCGCCGGAAGAGGCTCCTTTGGCAAAGGCGATTTCGACCGGCGAATTTTTCAGGATGTCCTCGGGATTTCTCCCCTTGGTATAGACCATGACCCCGGAGTAAAGATCTTTGCCGTCGATATTTTGCACCAGGGCAGTGCCGAGATCCCTGGCCTTGATGATCGCCTGGACAAACGAGCCGACGTAGACCAGATTCTGGTC
>DASWIU010000020.1:0-1729 GCA_036397515.1 Desulfurivibrionaceae bacterium
CGGCTCGGATCGAGGAGTTGATCCGCCTCGGGGTTCAGTTCCAGAGCGAGGCTGGCGACCCCAGCCATCTTGACCTGGGCAAGGAGGGGGGGCATTCGGCCCGCCGCATCGCCCACGCCATGGATCTTACCGGCCGCAAGATCGAAGAGGGGCTCCTGGCCCAGGTGGCGGCCAACCCCAAGATTACGGTGCTGGAAAACCATCTGGCCGTCGATCTTTTGGTCAGCTCCAAGACCGGCACCCCGTACCAGCCCCACGACAGCTTCAACGACCAGTGCCTGGGCGCCTATGTCTTTGACCGGGAAACCGGGCGGATCGACACCTGGCAGGCCAAGGCCACGGTGCTCTGCACCGGCGGCACCGGCAAGGTCTATCTCTACACCACCAATCCCGATATCGCCACCGGCGACGGAATTGCCATGGCCTACCGGGCCGGGGCCAGGGTCGCCAACCTGGAGTTTGTCCAGTTCCACCCCACTTGCCTCTACCACCCCCAGGTGAAGAATTTCCTCATCTCCGAAGCGGTGCGCGGGGAGGGGGGGCGGCTCATCGACCAGCATGGGCAACCCTTCATGCACAAGTACGACGCCCGGGGGGATCTGGCCACCCGCGATACGGTGGCCAGGGCCATTGACAGCGAGATGAAGGCGAGTGGCGATGATTGCGTCTATCTGGACATCACCCACCAGCCCGCGGAGTTTCTCAAAAATCGGTTTCCGACCATTTACCAGAAATGTCTCTCCCTGGGCATCGACATGACCAAGGTACCCATTCCGGTGGTGCCTGCGGCCCACTACATGTGCGGCGGGGTGGTCACGGACCGGTGGGGCAGGAGCAACATCGAAGGGTTGTTCGCCTTTGGCGAGGCCGCCTGCACCGGGTTGCACGGCGGCAATCGGCTGGCCAGCAATTCGTTGCTGGAGGCGGTGGTCTTTGCCCATCAGGCCTTTTTGGAGTGCGAACGGGAATGGCCCGAGCTGCGGGAGGCCGCGCTGCCCGAGGTGGCCGAGTGGTCGGCGGGCGAGGCCCAGCGCATCGAGGAGAATGTCCTGGTCAGCCATAACTGGGACCAGATCCGCCGGTTGATGTGGAACTATGTCGGTATCGTCCGCACCGAAAAGCGCCTTGCCTTGGTGCAGGAGCGTCTCCGGGTCATTGCCGGCGAGGTGAACCAGCATTACCGCGACTATATCCTGACCCCGGACCTCATCGAGCTGCGCAACATCGCCCAGGTTGCCGAGCTTATCGTCCGCTGCGCCTGCATCCGCAAGGAGTCCCGCGGTCTGCATTACCTGGTGGATTTTCCCAAGCCCGACGATGCCCACTGGAAAAAGGACACCATCATCCAGCGGCAGGACGGGGATCCTGGCTGCCTGCGTCAAGTAGCCGGATAGGCGTCGTAACTCCTCCCTGAGCAGTGCAAAACCCCTCGAAACGTAAGTTTTTCGTTAAGCGCTTTCGCTTCGCATTCCCTTGATTTTCCGCGCAAAAAACCCCATCAATTTTTCTTCTTTTTCGGTCCATTTTTGCTTGCATGTATACTACCTGTAGTGCGATAATAGCTTCCGAAACACAACCTGTCGTGTTTCAAGGGGAGCCAGAGGGGAAGGCTTTAATTAATTTCTTAATCATCAAGAGGAGTAAAGGGTATGGGAGTTGTGATGCCGCTCAATGCCGAGACCGCCCAGGCCAGAACACAACGGGTAGTGAACGAGGACAGCACCGATAT
>DASWIU010000021.1:0-3870 GCA_036397515.1 Desulfurivibrionaceae bacterium
AGCGCCCTCATTGTCGTTGATTTCGGCACCGCCATCACCTGGGACTGCGTTTCCGGCGGCGGGGAATACCTGGGCGGCGCCATCGCCCCCGGGCTGTCCATTGCCATGGAGGCACTGGGCAGCCGCACGGCCAAGCTGCCCCAGGTTGACATCTCCACCCCGCCTGGCGCAGCCATCGGCACCAATACCGTGGCCGCGATCAAGTCGGGCATCCTCTTCGGCTACGGCGGCATGGTGGACGGCCTTATCCGCCGGTTGCGGGAACAGATGGCCCCGGAAATGCCGCAGACGGTGGCGACCGGCGGCATGGCCGCCCTCATCGCCCCGTACACCACCAGCATCGATCACGTTGATCCCATGCTCACCCTCACCGGACTGCAACTGCTCCATGAACGCAATACTTAAGCCCATCCTGCCTGCCCCCTTAAAAAAAGGGGATACCATCGGCATCATCGCCCCGGCCGGGCCGGTGCGCAACGAAGGCGATTTTGCTGCCGGCTTGAAGATCCTCACCGAGCTGGGGTTCAAGACCAGATACCAAGGCGACATCCTCCGACAAAACGACTACCTGGCCGGCACCGACCAGCAACGTCTGGCCGAGCTGCACGCGCTCTGGCGCGACCCGGAGGTCAAAGCCATTTTGGCGGTACGCGGCGGCTACGGTTGCCTGCGGCTCCTGCCGGAGCTGGATTTTGCCCTTATCCGTGAGCAGCCGAAAATGCTCATCGGTTTTTCCGACCTCACGGTCCTGCTCTCGGCAATCCAACAAAAAACCGGGCTCATCACCTTCCACGGCCCCATGCTCACCACCCTGCCCCGAAGCGACCGCGATTCACAGGAGAGCTTTTTCGACCTGCTCACTGGCAGGCCAAGGCCGGAGAGCAAGATAAAGGGGTTGGAAATCCTCAAGGGGGGCATGGCCACGGGGAGACTCTTGCCCGGCAACCTGACCAGTCTGGTGCACCTGTTGGGCACCCCCTGGGAGCCTCAGTGGCGGGAGGCCATTTTGGTGCTGGAGGACATCGGCGAAGCGCCCTACCGCATCGACCGACTGCTTACCCACCTCTGGGCCGCGGGCCGGCTGGAACAGATCGCCGGGCTTATCCTGGGAGATTTCGACCAATGCGGCGAGCGGGAAGCCATCTGGCAGCGGACGCTGGAGCTGCTGGCCCACCGGCCCATCCCGATCTGGGCCAATTTTCCCTGCGGCCATGGCAGCAGAAACCAGATCCTGCCCGTGGGCGCGGAGGCACAGCTCGACTCCTCCGCCGGTCGCCTTGTTTTCCCGCAGCCCCTCAGCCAATAGCCGGACCGGGCATTATAACCTGCCGCCTCTGCTCAGGGACGGGCCAGCAATTCCGCCACCTGGCCCTGCAGCCGCTCGGCCAATTCCTGCTTCTGCTTGACCGTGTACTCGCTGGTGGCAATGGGCGCGCCCACCCGAATCTCCACCCGGCCCGGCCTGACCAGCAGCCTGCCCTTGGGCAAGATCCGGTGGGTGCCGACAATGGCCACCGGCACCACCGGCACCCCGGCCTTGATCGCCAGAACCATGGTCCCGGCCTTGAACTGCCCCAGTTTGCCGTCCGGACTTCTGGTGCCCTCGGGAAAGATGATGACCGAGGTGCCGTCGGCAATGCGGCGGGCCGCCTCGTCCAGACTCTTGAGCGCCTTGCGGCCGTGCGCCCGATCCACCGGAATATAGCCGGCCAGCTGCATGGCCTTGCCGAACACGGGGATCTTGAACAGCTCCAGCTTGGCCAGCCAGCGAAAATCGCAGCCCAGATAGCCCTGGAGCACGAAGATATCGAACTGGCTCTGGTGGTTGGCGGCAAAGATATAGGGACGCCCCTGTTCAAGGAGATCGGCGCCGCTCATGCTCACCGAAACCGCGCTGAGCCGGGCGATAATCCTGCCGAGGGCGCGGGGCAGAAACTGAACATCGGCCGCCGACCGCCGGAAGATGAGAATCATGATGATGGCCACGATGCTGACCAACCCGGTGAGCACGGGGGCGAGCAGCAAAACCAGAACACCTCGTAAAAAAGTAAGCACGTTGAACTCCCCGGTATGGTTATGGTATCGTGTCGAAAATTGGGCCTGCTTTTTTTCTGTTGTTTTCCAGAAGGCTTGGTATCTTAGCATTCCTTGGTGCTCCTGCCAAGCACTGACCACTTACCCCGGACAAGCGCCCGTCGGATTAACTGATGATACGCATTACCGATACGCCAAAACCGAAAGACAGATTCGGCTCCATCCCCATCCGCGTCGGCAAGCCGACAAGCAGCTCCCTGTATGGACCGCATCCGCCCGCCAGGCGACCGCGGAAATCTTCCCTCTGGACCTGGCTGAAAAGAATCGTGGTCCTGCTCCTCTGGCTGACGCTCCTCCTGGGAATCGGCAGCCCCCTGCTGGTCCCCTACCTGGCCACCGCCTTGCTGCCCCAATATCTGGCCGGAGCCCTGAACCGTCCGGTAACCATTGCCAGGGCAGAATTCAACCCGCTCACCCGCACCCTGACCCTGCATCAGCTCATTGTTGGGCCAAAACTTTCCAGGCCCGATGACCCGGTGGACCCGTTGCTCTCCGCGGCCACGATATCCATCAATCTTGCGCCTGAACGGCTGCTCAACGGCGAGGCCGCCTGTACGCTGGCTGCGGAACGATTCTTCCTGCACCTGGTCCGCCAAAAAGACGGCGGCTATAACCTCGGCCAAGTCTTGGATGATCTTCTTCCCGCCTTGCCTGCAATCCCTCTGCGGTTTTCCTGCGATGCCTTTGCCCTCAGCAACAGCCGCCTTGTTTTTGGCGATGAGCAGAGCGGCAAGACCTATCTGGCCGAGGAACTCACCCTGACCGGCTCCCCGGGCCAGGTCGGCCCCATAAGCCTGCAGGCCAAGATCAACGGTGTCTCGCTCACCCTGCCCGATATCGCCCGCCCCGACCAAGCCGCCAACCCCCTGCCGGCCACGCCTGAGCCAACGAAAAAAGAAGGGGGAACCGACGCTCCAAGCCCGCCCGATAACCCTGCACTGCAAGCGGCAGAGGCGATCGCCCTTGTCCAGGAATTGAGCCAAGCGGCCAAAGAGTACCGGCCGTCCCCCCTTGCCCCCTGACCCGGATTCCGCCCATGCTCCGTCCGCCCTATACCCGTTACAGTCGCCTTTACACCTACCATCTCGACCTCAAGGATCTCCCTGCCATCGACGATCCGGACCTCATCGGCACCTGGATCGAAGACGAGACCGCCATCCTCTTTTTCCACCGGCCCAAGGAACGGCTGGTCAAAAGTATCTGCGAGATCTCAGGGGCCAAGCTTATCTATGAGGCTGATCTGGATTATACGGATTGGGAGGCAGGCAGGGAGATCGGACCGTTCACGGTGGACGGCTTTACCGTGGCCCCGGTTTGGGAAAATACTACGGCAGATATCTCCCTGGACCCAAGCGTCATCTTCGGCAGCGGCTTCCACCCCTCCACCCGCCTCTGCCTGGAAGGGCTGCTCAAGTACACGGCAAGCCCGGAGATCACTATCAACACCGCCCTTGATCTGGGCTGCGGCACCGGACTTCTGGCCATTGCCGCGGCCAAACAGGGGGTGGCCAAGATTACCGCCTGCGACAACAACCGGCTGGCCTGCGAGGTGGCCCGCGCCAACTGCCTGGCCAATGGGGTGCAGGGCCGGGTTACCGTGCTGGAGGCAGATCTTCGGAGGCAATGCCCGGAGACCCGGGTGGATCTGGTGATGGCCAATCTCTATAAAGGATTGATGCTTGAACTGTTCGAAAATCCTGATTTCTGGCAGGCAAGGCTTTACCTGCTCTCCGGCTTCATCTCCGGCATGGAAGAGGATCTGCTCGCCGCCCTGCC
>DASWIU010000022.1:0-5721 GCA_036397515.1 Desulfurivibrionaceae bacterium
CTGCCCTGCCCCCGGCTGAGATCGACAAACTCGCCCAGTTTTTCAAGGCCTTTGCCGACCCGACCCGGCTCAAGATTCTCCAGGCCCTGCACCAGGAGGAGATGTGCGTCTGCGATCTGGCCGCCTTTCTCGGGGTAAGCGAATCAGCGGTGAGCCATCAACTGCGGCTGCTCCGGCAGATGGCCCTGGTGGCCAACCGGCGCGAGGGGCCGGTGCTCTATTACCGGCTCACCGATGCCCATATCAGCCAACTCGTCCTTGTGGCCCTAGAACATATTCAGGAGTAATCCCATGAACATCATCTCCAGCATCTTCAACATCTTCAGCGAATCCTGGTATCTGCTTTTGGATGCCGCCCCCTACATCCTCTTCGGCATCCTCATGGGCGGCCTGCTCAAGGTCTTCCTCTCGCCCTCCCAGGTGGCCCGGCATCTGGGCCAGGGGCGGTTCAGCTCGGTGTTCAAGGCGGCCCTCTTCGGCATTCCCCTGCCCCTGTGTTCCTGCGGCGTGCTGCCCGCGGCGGCGGCCCTCAAAAAACAGGGGGCCAACAACGGCGCCACCGCCGCCTTTCTCATCTCCACCCCGGAATCCGGCGTGGACTCCATCGCGGTCTCCTATGCCCTGCTGGACCCGATCATGACCGTGGCCCGGCCCCTGGCCGCCTTTGTCACCGCCCTGGCCGCCGGGATGACCGAAAACCTGCTGCGCCCGCCCAAACCGGGGCTGGCCATGGCCGATTTCTCCTGCGTGGTCGATGGCTGCTGCTCCGGCATCGACTGCCCGCCGGAAACCCACGCCGCCCATCATCCCTTCGGAGAAAAGCTGTTGACCGGGATGCGCTACGCCTTTGGCGAATTGTGGGGGGATCTGGCAGGCTGGTTCTTTTTCGGTCTGCTGCTGGCAGGGGGTATCTCGGCGCTGATCCCGGAGACCCTCATCACCGGCTATCTCTCCGGCGGGCTCGGCTCCATGCTGCTGATGCTGGCCTTCGGCATCCCGCTCTACATCTGCGCCACCGCCTCCACCCCCATCGCCGCCGCCCTGATCCTCAAGGGGGTCAGCCCGGGCGCGGCCCTGGTCTTCCTGCTCGCCGGACCGGCCACCAACATGGCCACCCTCACCGTGCTGGCCAACCTGCTGGGCAAGCGCACAACCTTGGTCTACCTGACGGCCATCGCGGTGGGCGCGGTATTTTGCGGCCTGGCCGTGGACTGGGTCTACGCCCTGCTGGGCATCCAAGCCCAGGCCGTGGTGGGACAGGCAGCGGAGATCATGCCCTACCCGGTGCAGCTGGGCTCGACCCTGCTGCTGCTGGCCCTGTCGGTCAGGCCGATATCCGCGATGGTTCGGGGTTGGTTTAAAAAAGGCAAGGGTGGTGGCTGTGGGTGTGAGGGGGCCTGCGAGATCAAGGCCGAAAGCCACAGTCACAAGGAAGATCAAGAATGATCGGGGGAAAACGGATAGTTCCTGCTCTTTTTACCTCCCCTCCCTTGACGGGAGGGGATTGAGGGGTGGGTGAAGCCGCGGCTTGGGTACATGTGGCAAACACCCCCACCCCCTAGCCCCCTCCCGCAAGGGGCGGGGGAACTTTATCGCAGATAAGAATCTCACTTGAAAATCGGCAGCGAATCCTCTTCACCTGGCACCCCGTCGATGGGCAGGGTGATGGTAAAGAGCGCCCCTTTGCCGCGGGCGCTTTTGGCGGTGATGTCGCCGCCGTGGCGCTTGACGATGCCGTAGCTCACGGACAACCCCAGGCCGGTGCCCTCCACTGCCGGCTTGGTTGAGAAGAACGGCTCGAAGATCGAGCCGATATCCTTCTGCCGGATGCCCTTGCCCGTATCCTGGATGAAAATCCGGACATTCTCCCCGCTCACCTCGGTGGTGATGGTGATGGTGCCGCCGCTTTCGGGGATCGCCTCCTCGGCGTTGCCGATCACGTTGAGGAGCACCTGCTTGATCTGGTCCGGCACCGCCTGAATCCTGGGCAGCTCCCGGGCGAAATGCCGCTCCACCGCAATGTGCCGGTCGCTAAGCTTCTTTTTGCCGAGCAGGAGCAGCTCCTCGATGATCCGGTGCAGGTCAACGGAGGCCACCTTGCCGGTGGTGGGCCGGTTGAAATCCTGCAGGGTGCTGATCAGATCCTTGACCCGGGCACATTCGCCGATGGCCAGCTCCAGCATCTCGGCGTCGCCCTTTTCCAGCCGCACATGCTTGCGCAGACCCTGCAGGAAATTGCGAATGCCGATGATCGGGTTGCCGAATTCATGGGCGATGGAGGCGGCCAGCTTGCCAACGGCGCTGAATTTCTCGGCATGGAGCAGCTGCTCGTAGGTGCGGGTCAGCTGATTGGTCCGCTCCGCGACCCGGGCCTCCAGGGCGTCGTTCATCCGCCGGACCTCCTCCTCCATCCGCTTACGGTCGGTGATGTCCTGCAGGGTTTCAATGGCGCCGATGATATCCCCGGCCAAATTCTTGATCGGCGCGGCCGTAAAGAACAGCCACTTGCTCTCGCGGCCGAAATCGAAAAAATCCTCTGCCTCATAGGCCCCTTTTACCAAGGCGGACGGCCGATACTTGCCCGAGTAGAACTTGGCGACGTGCGACTCCATGGCCGCATCCAGCACCAGGTCGGCCATGACCGGCCGCTGGTAGAGATAAAAGGCCTTCCACTGATTCTGGGTGCCCACCATCTCGCCGGCAGCAAGACCGGTCATCACGGCGCAGGCCTTGTTCCAGTGGGTGATGGTGTGGTTCTCGTCGATAACAAAGGCGGCGATGGAGCTGCCCTGCAGGATCTGGCTCAACCGTTCCCCGCTTTCCAGGAGATCCTCCTCGGCATGCTGCCGCTCGATGATTTCCTGGGCCAGGATGGCGTTGTACTCCTGATAGCTGCGGGTCCGGGCGGTGATCTGCTTCTCCAGGGTATCGTAGGATAAGCGCAGTTCCGCCTCCCTTCTTCGCTCCACGGTCACGTCCCGGATCACCTCGGAAAACCCGGCCAGTCGGCCATTATGGTGCACCGGAGCAAACGAACGCTCGAAGGTGCAGACCCCGCCCTCCGGACAGGTGCGGCTGAAATCCACGGTGAACTTCTTGCCGGAAAGCGCCCGCTGATACAGATCGCTGGCCCAGGCCCGCTGACTGCTGGGCAAAACGTACTGGTGGCGGGAACCGGGCCCCACCGTCAGGTTGAACACCTCTTTGAGCAGACGGACATAGGCGGGGTTGACATAGACAAAACGCGCCTCGGCATCGACCAGGGCCATGCCTTCCGGCCTGCTTTCCAAAAGGGCGTTTGCGTCAAGAATCGTTTGCGAAATCAGGGAGTCTGCCATGATTTATCATGCCGAACAGGTGAGGGTTGAGGGGAAAACGTCTCCGGGTACCGTAAAACAGAACGGCGAAGTTTTCATCAAAAAAGAACCAGCACCTTGCAACTCTTAATATTTATGAAAAACTCCCCTCCCCTTGCGGGCGGGGTTGGGGGTGGGGGCAGCTACAACCTGCTGATATAATGGCGACTTCCCCCTCTCCCTAACCCTCCCCCGCAAGGGGGAAGGTCAATTTGAGGTCGATTAAAAAGTTACAAGGTACCGGGGCTAAAACCAGTCCACAATTTACATCCGCTCCAAGAATTGGTATCTATCAGATATGGCAGAAAAAATCGCGCCCCCCATGAAATACAGCCTGCAACACCGCTACATCGCTACGGTGCTTGCCCTGGTGCTCGGCACTGTCCTGGCAATGGGCGTGGTATTTTTCATGACCCTGCGCTCCGCCACGCACTCCATCATCCACCTGAGCACCGACACCATCCGGGAAGTCATGCTCGATCAAGTCAGGCATCGTTGCGCCGTCAAGGTCCACCTGCTGGCCGATAATCTTGCCGGCCCGCTCTCTCTGGCCGATCGGAAGGAGATCCATCGTCTGGGCCTCTCCGCTCTCAAACAGGAGGATGTGCTGTACTGCTCTGTCTTCACCCCCCAAGGCGAGATCCTCGACGATGCCCGGAGAGATGGCCTCCACTCCGGCAAACGCCCTGCGGGCCCGGGCTCGGCACAAGCGGTGGCCGCAACCCCCCCCCTGGTGCGGATCGAAAACGAGATCATGGATATGTCCATGCCCATCTTTGCTCAAGATATCCACCTCGGCGGAGTCCGGGTCGGCTTTTCGCTGAAGCCCGTCACCAAGGAGATGGAAGAGCGGATATCCTCCTTTCACACTCTGGGGCATGAAACGCACGATGCCGCCCTGATCAGGTTCTTCTTTCTCTCCCTCTCTTTTATCGCCGTCGGGATCGTTCTTGCCTATTTTCTGGCCAGAACCATGAGCAATCCGGTTCTGGATCTGGCCCATTACGCCCAACGGATCGGCCAGGGCGATTTCGGCTTCCGCTTTTCCCTGAATCGCAGGGATGAGCTGGGACTGCTCTCGAAAACCATGAACAAGATGGCCCTGCAGATCAACGAGAAGAACAAGGCCCTGCTTGAGGCCCACACCCTGCTGGAAAAACGGGTGCAGGACCGCACCCGGGAACTGATGCTCGCCAAGGACAAGGCCGAAGCGGCCAACCGGGCCAAATCCAATTTTCTCGCCAACATGAGCCATGAGATCCGCACCCCGATGAACGGGGTGATCGGCATGACCCAGCTCGCCCTGCTGGCCGCCCCGCCCCCGGAACAGCGGGAATACCTGGAGCTCATTGAAAAATCCTCCTACCGGCTCCTGCATGTGGTCAACGACATCCTGGATTTCTCAAAAATCGAGGCCGACAAGCTTGAGCTGGTGAAGGAGCGCTTTGACCTGCGGGACACCCTTGCCACGACGATCCGGGAATTCTCCTTCTCGGCCAAGGAAAAAGGGGTTGCCCTCGACTGGAGCGTCGCGGACGAAATTCCGGAGATCTTCTTGGGGGATGCGGGCAGGTTGAGCCAAATCCTCATCAACCTCATCGGCAATGCCCTCAAGTTTACCCAGGCGGGGAAAATCTCGGTGCGGGTTGAAAAAGAATACGGTGAGCTGGATGAGCTCATCGCCCATTTTACCGTCGCGGACACCGGCATCGGCATTTCTCCGACATATCAGGCTTCGATCTTCGAGGCCTTTTCCCAGGCCGATGAATCCCACAGCCGTTCCTATGAAGGCACCGGCCTGGGACTCGCCATCTGCGCCAAGCTGGTTGCCCTGATGAACGGCCGGATCTGGGTGGAAAGCACCGAAGGCCAGGGCTCGGTTTTCCACTTCACCGCCCTGCTCAAAAAAGCGGGGCATGAACAACCCGGCCCGGATGAAGGCGGGACGCAAGGGTTGCCGGCCGATCCCCAGGGGCAATCCGGCCCGCGGCTGGCCATTCTTCTGGTGGAAGACAATCTGGTCAATCAGAAGGTTGCCGGCAAGATGCTGGAACGGTCCGGCCATGGGGTAACCATTGCCGCCAATGGCCAGGAGGCGGTGGCCGCTTTTGCCCGGCAGCCCTTTGATCTGGTGCTGATGGATATCCAGATGCCGGTGATGGATGGATTTGAAGCGACCCGGGCCATCCGCGACCTGGAAAAAGAGTCCGGCAACCATACGCCCATTATCGCCCTCACCGCCCACGCCATCAGCGGCTACCGGGAAAAATGCCTGGAACTGGGGCTGGACGACTATCTCTCCAAACCGATCAAGATCGCCGACCTCAACGCCAAGATAGCCGAGCATCTTCCGCCAAGGGAGACC
>DASWIU010000023.1:0-4182 GCA_036397515.1 Desulfurivibrionaceae bacterium
CGCCCGCCGCCTGTTCGGTTACTGGTGGCATGGTGAACTCTCCTTGGCTGATGGTAAAGGGAAGAAAATGGAGGTGTTATTTTCCGAACAGCTTGGCCCGCAGTCTCTTGACCTCGGGGTCGTAAATGGCATTGGCCCAAATAACATAGATCACGGTGAGCAGCCAGGAGGCGAGGATGACCGATACGGCCAGGGGAATCCCCAGGGTGGTGGTCGTTGCCTCGTCGAGCTTTTGGGCCAGGAAGGGCTTGTTGTAGCCGATCAGGAGGACGAAACCGTAGTAGGTTAAAAAGAGCAGGATCGTCAGCAGTATTGAGACTTTTGCCCGTTTTGCCACGAGGGATTTGAATTCACTCGATTCGAGCAGACTGTGGACGTCTTTTTGCATTGCGGCCTCCTTGGGTGGTTGTATGACAGCGTGATCATTTTTTTGCCTGAAAGAATAATAATTCCGGCAAGTTGCTCTATCTCGACGCCCTGGTGCGCCGCGAAGAAATTAGGTATAAATACCCTGGCCGATGGTGGCTGTCAACTTTTTTGGCCATTTTTTTCGCGGCCGGGAAAAAGCCAGGCTGGGAGCAGGAAGTGGGCGGTGGCTTACAGCGCCCAGCGCGAGCCTTGGCCGGCGTGGAAGATTTCCCGCAGGGTGCGGTACCCTTCTGACTGGAATTTCTTGATGAGAAAGAGAAAGAGATAGGCGGTTTGCAGGGCATCCTGCAAGGCATCGTGGGGGACAAAGGCAGGCAGGCCGTATTGACGGCAGAGTTCGCTGAGGTTGTATGAGTGGCCGCCGTCGATCTTGTTCCGGTACGGAGCGCCGAAGCGTTCCATGTGGATCTGGGCAAGCCGCAGGGTGTCAACGCAGGGATTGTGGAGGGAAGAGCCGAAGAGGCGCCTGCAGGCGCGGTTCAGGAAGGCGATGTCCAGATCCACAAAATGACCGACCAGCAAAGACTTGCCGCAATAGTCGAGGAATTGGGGAAGCACCTCGGGCAGCGGCGGGGCAGCCTCCAATTGCTGGGGGGTGAGGCGGTGGATAAGGGTGCTGTTCTTGGGCAGCGGCTTTTCCGGTTTTATATGGGCGTAAAAGGTTTCTCCGGCCAGGATCCGCAGGTTTTTGATCCGCACCGCGCCGATGGAGACGATTTCATCCTGTCGCTCATGGAGCCCGGTCAGCTCGGTGTCAAAAACCACAAATTCATAGTTCTCCACCGGCTGAAACTGGTCGAGTGATTTGAAATAGCGTTTGTTTTCGGCGAACACCGGGTTGCTGGGGCGGAACAGCTCGGAGAGGGAGAAAAAGGACATCGCTATCCCTCGGTCAGCCGGTATTCCTGCCGGATATGGCCTTGCAGACGGCGGACCACCTCGAAGGCCTCCTTGAGGGTCTGTTTTTCAAGCTCGGAGAGATCCGCCGGGTTGAGGTGGTTGTCCGGAGGCAGATGTTGTTCAATCATGCGCAGCTGGTGGATAAGCCGCAGCTGCATGAGGAATTCATAGGCCTTGACGGTTTCACTGTACAATTCATGGGAAAGATGACCATCTTCATGGAGAATCTGCAGGCGGCCCAGGGTGTTATTTTCCGGGATGCCATGTTTCAGGGCAAAGAGGCGGGCGAAATCGACAAAAGGGACCAGGCCTTTTTTCTTGAGATCAAGGGAGTTCTTGTGCTCCCCGTCTTTTTCCACGATGAGGTTGCGGAAAAAAGAAAGGGGCGGGCGCGCCTCCAAGGCGTTCTGCGCAAGATGCAGGAGGAAAATCTCCTGCCGCGGCACCTGGCGCACCAGATATTGCCGGAGTCCTTCCGCCAGGGTTGCGTCGCCGTATGCGGCCCGGAAGTCAAAGAAGATGGTGGAATGCATGACCTCAAGCGGCTCGGGCCTCTGCAGCCACTGATCGAAGTACCCCCGCCAGCCTGCAATCGGCTGGCGCCACTTTGGGTTGGAGGCCATGATCTCGCCCGGACAGGGTGGATAGCCGCAGCCGATCAGATGGTCGATCGCCTTTTCGCCCAGGGTCTTGAAATACGCAGCGGCCAGCTCACCCTGTGCCTCGTTTTTCGGCTGGGCGTAGAGCAGGGCGTTGTCCTGATCGGTGCTGAAGGTCTGTTCCCTACGCCCCTCGCTGCCCATGACCAGCCAGCAAAAGGGCAGGGGCGGGGGGCCGAGTTCCTCGATCAGCAGGGTGAGCAGCCGGTCGAGGATGTGGTCGTTCAAGACCGTGATCATCCGGGTGATGTTGTTGGCCTTGGCTCCTTCCTCAATCAGGGTGCGGATGACTGCCGGAATCTTCCGGGCCAGGGGGTAAAGCCCCTCGATGGTCCGTTGCGCCACGATTTCCCGGAACAGATAGAGGGGAGAAGTGCCCTGGAGGAGCATGATATCGTGGGTGGTGATCACCCCGATGATATTTCCCTGTTGTTCCACGGCCAGATGGTGGATGGAGAGGTGCATCATCTGCAGCATGGCGTCGAAGCACACCTGGTGGGAGGGAATGGTTTTAAGCGGCGTGGCCATGATCCGGCCAACCGGGGTCTGGTAGTCAAGGGCCGCGGCGACCACCTTGGTGCGCAGATCCCGGTCGGTGATGATGCCGACGATCTTTTTCTCCTGGTCGTGGATCAGCAGGGAGCCGATATGCAGCTCCGCCATCCGGGCCGCGGCCATCTGGACGCTCTCCGTCGCGGCAATGGTTTTCGGGGCGCCTTTGACGATGTCGCCGACCTGGACCGAGAAGAGAAACAGGGCGCTTTCGGTGCGCGGGGCCATTTTGTGCTGCCGCAGCTGGGCATAGGCGGTTTTTACGAGTTTTTCGGACATGCTGCGCAAAAAATAATGGGTGACCTTGGGGGATGACTGGATGAGGTTGAGAAACGCCTCCCGCGGAAAGAGAAAGCAGAAGGTATCCTCGACGGTCTCGATGTTGAGATTCGCCATGTTGGTTCCCTGGATAATGGGCAGGGCGCCGAAATATTCGCCCTCGCCCCGGAAATCCTTGAGGGTTACGGTGCCGTCCTCGTCCTTGAGATAGATTTTGACCCCGCCTTTCTGGATCAGATAAAAATGCGTCACCTGGGTCTGGTCCTGCCGGAAGATCATGGTTCCTTTGGGGAAAAAATCGATGAGGCAGCTTTTCGCCAGATTTCTCAGGGTATCCGGATCCAGTTCGTTAAAGGGGAGGGTGTGGGCCAGGAATTCAAGGACGATTTCCGGGGCCACGGCATGGATATTGTTATTGGAAGACGCGCTCATGGTTGCCTCATTCTGGGTTGCGTTCCTTGATTCAGGACTACACAAAGGCGGGTCCGCGGTCAAGGGATAATCAGCAATGGCTCTGTCATGGTCCCTTGACAGGACGGAATGTAACATAGTAAAAACTCAAGAGAAAATCCTGGCATAAACCATCAGGCCTTGAAGGGGAAATCAATTTTATGATCAGAGAACACGCGGTCATTATTCCGGTCATCCTTGCCGGAGGATCCGGCACCCGGCTGTGGCCTTTGTCCCGGGAGTGCCATCCCAAGCAGCTTCTTCCCCTGGTCAACGACAAGACCATGCTCCAGAACACCCTGCTCCGGGTCCAGGGGTTGAAAGGGGTTGCCGCGCCCATTGTCGTCTGCACCGAAGAGCACCGGTTCCTGGTGGCCGAGCAGATTCGCGCCATTGGCGGGGCCGCGACGATCATCATCGAGCCGGTGGGGCGGGATACGGCCCCGGCGGTTGCCGTCGCCGCCCTGGAGGCACTCCGGCAGGCCGAAGATGCGGTTCTCCTTGTCCTGCCGGCAGACCATGTCATCGGCAACGAAGGAAATTTTGCCGAGGCCGTGGCCAGAGGGGTAACCTGCGCCGCGCAGGGGCATCCCGTCACCTTCGGCATTGTTCCGCGGAGCCCGCATACCGGCTATGGCTATATCAAAAAGGGGGCGGTGGTCGGCAAGGAGGAGCCGCCGGTTTTCGCGGTGGAGTGTTTTGTGGAAAAGCCCTCCCTGGAAAAAGCCGGGCAGTATCTGGACCAAGGCTATCTCTGGAACAGCGGGATGTTTCTCTTTCAGGCCGCGGGATTTTTGGCGACCCTCAAGGAGTTTGAGCCGGTCATGGCCGATTGCGTGGCCCGGGCCTATGGTGCCCGCACCCATGATCTGGATTTTATCCGCCTTGATTCCGCGGCCTTTTCCGCAAGCCC
>DASWIU010000024.1:0-1761 GCA_036397515.1 Desulfurivibrionaceae bacterium
GCCAGGGACCAGGGAACCTCCAGGCCGTGGGCCACCTCCACCACCCGGATGGGGCCGGCTTCGCTGCCCACCGTGACGGCGGCCTCCTCGGCCCCGCCCCCGCAGGCAAACAGGGCCAGCACCGCCCAAAGCATGACCAGAAAGGATACGAATTTCCTTACGCTCATCATCGTTTTCCCGATTGTGAAGCCAACAGAAGAAAAATGGCTGTTACAAACAGTGTACCACAAACCGGAACGCGGCGTGCCCAAGGCGACCGCTTTCTTCGCCCCCCTTGGTAGGGGAGATATAAAATAAGATGGCATCCATGCGGCTTTTTTTTATCTACCTGAGCAATTCCAAGCAAACATGTACATCTCCCGGTCAGGATCAACGGAAAGAGATTGATTTCAACGAAGGGTTCAGTTATTGATTTACTGTCATTACTGGGGGCTGCGCCGGGCGCTTTTGCCGCGTTGCGCAGGGATGGCTCGGAGAAAAAGAGGCCCTGTTTTTTCTGCCTTGCCTCCCTCCCCGCCGGAAGTTCACCGGTGAGCCCTCGCACACCATGGGCTCTGTCTCCCGCGCCTTGGGAACAGAGTGATTTTTCAGATATCCGACAATGATTCCAACCAGAGAGGCCGCCTGCCGATGGTCAGAAAGATATCCTTGCACTCCCGCCTGATCGGCGGATTCGCCTTAATGCTGCTCCTCACTCTGGGGGTGGGAGGTTGGGCGATCTTCGAAATCGGCAACCTCGCCGACATCGCCCGCCAGATCCGCGATCACCCCTTCACGGTCTCCAACACGTTGCGGGATATCGATAACGACTTTAAGGAAATGCGGATCGACTATCTGTTGATGCTGCGTACAGGCGATGCCCAAGCCCTCGACAAGGCGACGGAACAGATCACCGCCCTGGATTTAGAGATCCAGGAGAAGTTAAGGCTGGTCGACGAACGGTACCTGGGCCCCCAGGGGGACCTACAGAACCTGCAGTCGCACTATGAGACCTGGAAGGACAGCATTCGGCATATGACATCCCTCCTCCGTCAAGGCAAACAGGAGGAGGCCAAGCAGTTTCGCTTGAATACGGTGATCCCGCAGGCCGAGGAGGCTTCCCAGGTCATCGAGACCATGATTACCTTTGCCACCAGCCGGGCCGCGCGTTTCATGGATGAGTCCCAGATGAAGCATACCCGGGCCATCCGAACCATGGGCCTGCTGCTGGCGGTTGCCGTCCTCTTCGCCATCGCCGCCGCCCTGCTGCTCATCCGCAGTATCACCGTGCCGGTGGCGCGTCTGATCGCTCTCGCCCGCGACCTGACCCTGGGCCGCGACCTTCAGGAGCAGCCGGTCCTCTATGCCGACGAGATCGGCCAACTGGAGAGCTCCTTCAATGCCCTGATCATCTCCAACAACCAGGTGGTGGGCCAAGCCCGCACCATTGCCGACGGCGACTATACGGAAGAGATCCACCTCCGTTCCGCGGAAGACACCCTGGGCCTCTCCCTGGGCCGCATGACCCGAGCCCTGGCCGTCCGCCAGCAGGAAAACGAGGGCGAAAACTGGCTCAAGTCCGGGCAGAACCAACTGGGCGAATGCATGCGCGGCAACCTGGAACTGCAACCCCTGGCCACGGCGGTGGTAGGCTTTTTGGCCGAACGGCTGCACAGCCAGGCGGGGTGTCTCTACCTGATGGACGACAAGGCGGGCTGCCTGCGCCTGCAGGGATGCTACGCCCTGCCGGGGAGCGATGCCCCTGACCGCTTGGCCCTGGGC
>DASWIU010000025.1:0-14259 GCA_036397515.1 Desulfurivibrionaceae bacterium
CCCAGTACCCAAGAACAGGCAAAGGGAAATCACCAGAAAAGCAACCGCACCGAACCACTTTCTTGCCCTCATCTTTTCACCAGCTTTAGTTAAGCGTTAGAAAATAATAGCCCAGACCAACGGTGACCACCGAGGCCATGCGCAGCACCTGACTCACCCCCACCAGTTCAAGGGCCAGCCCCGGCGGAAAAATGCCGACATAATAGGGGAACTGGTGCCGCACCGCCCGGATCGGGGTAGCAAGAATATTGCCGGCCAGCAGGGCGAGAACCACATCCCGCTGGCCCAGGCTGTTGTCGGCAAGCAGGGCTCCGGCCGCGGCCAACCCGGCGGTAAACTCGGCGCCGACATGGGCCATGACAATGCCTAAGCTCTGCGGGTCCAGCCAGGCGAGAAACCAGACCTTGGCCGCGAGAAACCGTTCGATTGCCGCGAAGGCCCCCTGCCGATTGAGAAAAAAGAAAAGAACATACACCGGCACCATAAAGAAAAAAAGCCTGCCTATTCGCCGGCGGAAACGCTCGACCCCCTTCCGTAGAGCCTCACGCCAGCCGACCTTTTCCCGTTGCAGCGGCTCGTCCGCCTCGCCGCCGTCGGCAAGGGGCGGCAGGAGCAGGCGGCCTGCCGCCACCACCAGGCCGGTCTGGAGCAGGGCTGCCCCGAAGGTCAGGCCGACATAGTGGAAAGCCGCCCCCTTGATCAGCGACACGGTGAGAAAAAACACCGTGGGCAGGTGGAGAAAAAAACGGGGCAGGCTGTTGAACAGATTGGCCAGGATCAGCTCCCTGCGGGCGAGGCGCCCCTGGGCAAAAGCCTCGGCCAGCATGGTGTTGGAGGTAATCCCCGAAAAGAAGGCCATGCTGAAACTGGCCCCGGAGACGGCGGAGAGTCTGCCCAGCCGGGCCAAAGGCTTGGTCAGCCGGGCAAGCCTCGGGGTCCAGTTCAGCGCCTCGATGAAGTTGGCCGCCACGATCCCCAGCGAAACCCAGAACAGCAGCCGGGCCAAGGGCCAGAAGAGATGGAGCCATAACTCCTTGAAAATGTGCGGTTCCAATGGCATAAAAAAATCCCCGGACCGATTTTCTCGATCCGGGGAGTCCCTGTTTCATCCACGGCAGATCATTACATAATCACTTGTCCACGGCGATCATGCAGCATAATGTGTCAAGGCAGGTCTTCTGACTTCCGGTTCATCCTTGTCTCGCGCCTTCCCATCTTGGCACCCGTTCGGAATCCGAACGGACACCATACAAACAGTGGCGTGCTTGCGAAACTTGTCCCCGGTTACAGCGGCGGGCCCGTCCCCGATTTGCGCGGGGTTCCCTTTTAAGCTCCCATGGAGCACCTTGGAATACGCTATGTAGCATATCCGCCGCAATTTTGCCATTATTCTTCTTTTTGGCCGTGACCGGCCACCGGCAGCACCCTTTTGCACCCTGCCGCATCTGCCGCAATCGGGCATCGCCTGCATGTTCCGCTCATTTCCCGCCCACTTGATATGTCGATTAAAAATTTATTGCGCAATACCATCTGTCATGGGATAACCGTAAACCTACAAATAGAAATAGGTATAAATACCTAACAAAATATTTTACGCAAGAGGATGCCATGCAGCTGAGTTTGCGCAATCGGTTTCTGATCCCCACCACCGCCGTCCTTGTTCTGTGCATGGGCACCATCAGCGCGGTCTCCTATTTCAAATCCGCCGCCGCCTTGAAAGAATGCATCAGCCAGCAGACCGCCCAGGTCTCCAACTCCGTGGCCCAGCAGATTACCTCCTGGCTGCGGGAACGGAAACTCGACATCTGCGGCAACAGCAGCGATCCTCTGTTCACCGCGCTTTTCCTCGGCACCACCGCCGACAGCAGCGCCTCCCCGCGGGCCAACGCCAAGCTTGCCGAATTGCAGCAGATGTCGGACTTTTACGAATTCATCGCCATTGCCGACCAGAGCGGCGCCATTGTCGCCTCCTCCCTACCCGAGCACATCGGCGCCATGAATGTGGCGGAACGGGGCTATTTCAAGGATTCCCTGGCCGGCAAGGAGGCCGTCTCCGAGGTCGTTCTCAGCAAGGGCTCGGGAAATCCGGTTTTCATCATCTCCGCCCCGATCAAGGGGAGCGGCAAGGTTTCCGGGGTTCTTCTGGGCGTGGTCGATCTGGCCAGCTGCAATGCCGGCTTTGTCGATCCGGTCAAGATCGGCGCCTCGGGCTATGCCTATCTCATCGACGCCACCGGAAAAATGCTTGCCCATCCGGACAAGACCAATATCCTCAAGCTCGATCTGAGCCAGTTTGACTTCGGCCGCCAGATGCTGGCGCAGGGCCAGGGTCTGATTCAATACATCTTTAAAGGCACCCCCAAGCTGGTGGGGTTCCAGACCATCCCGGAAACCGGCTGGATCGCGGCGGCCACCGCCAACGACGAGGAGATTTATGCCCCGGTCAAAAGACTGGGCCTGATCAACCTCGGCATCCTCCTCTTCAGCACGACCCTCACCGCGGGGTTGGTCTTCCTCATTGTCCGCTCCCTGGTTGCCCCCCTGCACCAGATCAGTATCGGGCTGAGCGAAGGCGCGGCGCAGGTTGCCGCTGCTTCGAGTCAGGTCTCCTCCACCAGCCAGACCCTGGCGGAAGGCGCCTCGGAACAGGCCGCGGCCCTGGAAGAAACCTCCGCCACCATGGAAGAGATCACCGCCATGGTAAAACAGGGCACCGAGCATACCCGAAACGCCGACGAGCATGTGAGCAAGGCCGGCAGCCTCATCGGCAACGCCGGCGCCGCCATGGAAGATCTCACCCGCTCCATGGCGGAGATATCCCAGTCCAGCGAGCAGATTTCCAGGATCATCAAGACCATCGACGAGATCGCCTTTCAAACCAATCTGCTGGCCTTGAACGCCGCCGTGGAGGCGGCCCGCGCCGGCGAGGCAGGCGCGGGCTTTGCCGTGGTTGCCGACGAGGTCCGCAACCTGGCCCAGCGTTCCGCGGCCGCGGCCAAGAATACCGCCCAGCTCATCGAGGAAACCGTTGCCCGGGTCCGGACCGGCTCCGAGGTGGTGACCCACACCAGCAGCGTTTTTCAGGAGGCCGCGGCCAGCGTGGTCGAGGTCAGCGGCCTGATCAGCCATATCCGCAAGGCCACGGAGGAACAGGCCACGGGAATCGTCCAGATCAATAAGGCCATCGCGGAGTTGGATGTGGTGACCCAGCAAAACGCCGCCACCTCCGAGGAATCGGCCGCCGCCTCCGAAGAACTCAACGCCCAAGCCCTGCAGATGAAGGAATTTGTCGAGGAGATGGAGCAGATGATCACCGGCGATCTTCGTCCAGGCAGCGAGGCATAATCCTGCCCTACCCCGGGATTCCGCGCATTTCCACCGGCTCCGTTCGGAAGTGCGCGGGACCTGTCCCCGCTTTTTCTTTCCCGCTTGACTTTCTCTGGCAAAATTCTCCCCTTTCGCCTACATTCGGAGGTGGGCATTGGTTCGCGCCGCTCATGGCGCTGCCGGAAATTCTGGAGAGATTACATGGAAACCTTCGAACAGCTTCTTGAAAAATCGACCAAAACACATGGCCACATCTGCGCCGGTCAGGTCATCGGGGTGCGCATGTCCATGATCGGCCTGCGGGAGATCGGCATCGACGACCCCAAGGCCCAGCGCAAGGATTTCTACGTGCTGGTGGAGATCGACCGCTGCGCCACCGACGCCATCCAGACCGTGACCGGCTGTTCCCTGGGCAAGCGCTCCCTCAAATGGCTGGACTACGGGATCATGGCCGCGACCTTTGTCAATCTCAAGACCGGCAAGGCGGTACGGATCACGGCCCTGGAGGAATCGCGGGAGACCTCGAAAAAATACTGCCCGGAAATCGGCGACAAATATCAGCAGCAGCTGGAGGCCTACCGGATCATGCCCGAGGCGGAGCTGTTCAAGGTGCAGAAGGTCAGGGTCGCCGTGCCGGAGGAGGACATGCCCGGCCGGCCCAAACGGCGGGTGCAATGCGAGCGCTGCGGGGATTGGGTGCAGGACTGCCGCGAGGTAATACAAGACGGCAAACCTCTCTGCAAGCCCTGCGCGCATGGCCGTTATTACGAAATCATCTGAGCCTCATCGGGCTGCTGGAGCACCTATGACAAAAACAATCCCGGTTGAGCAGGCCGTCGGCATGGTCCTGCCCCACGACATCACCGAAATCCGCAGCGAAGAATTCAAGGGACGCGCCTTTCGGAAGGGCCACATCATCCGGGCCGAGGATATCGAACACTTGAAGCGGCTTGGCAAGGAGAACATCTATGTCCTGGAGCTGGGGTCGGACGATATCCATGAAAACGAGGCGGCCGAGCTGATGGCGAATGCCCTGGCCGGGCCGGGCACCTCGGTTTCCGGGGAACCGGTGGAAGGCAAACTCAGCCTCGTTGCGGCCCATGACGGACTGCTCAAGGTCGAGGTCGAGGCGCTGTACCAATTCAACCTTTTGGGCGAGGTCATGTGCGCCACCCTGCACAACAATACCCCGGTTAAAAAGGGCGAACAGCTGGCCGGAACCCGGCTCATCCCCCTGGTTGCCAAAAGAGGGGTCGTGAACGCCGCGGTCGGGATCGCCGAAAAGGCCGGGGGAATCCTCAAGGTTGCCCAACTGAAACAGGCCAAGGCCGGGCTGGTCATCACCGGCAACGAGGTCTTCCATGGCCGGATCAAGGATGCCTTTGAGCCGGTGCTGCGCAAAAAACTGGAAAAGCTCGGCTCGGAGGTGATTGCGGTCCGCTTCGCCCCGGATAATATCGAGACCATTGCCGCGGAGATCAAGGCTTGCCTGGACGCGGGCGCGGACCTCATCGTCACCAGCGGCGGCATGTCGGTGGACCCGGATGACGTGACCCGGCAAGGCATTGCCAAGGCCGGTGCCGAGGAGATCGTCTACGGCACCCCGGTTCTGCCCGGAGCCATGTTTCTGGTGGGGTATATCGGAGCGGTGCCGGTGCTGGGTCTGCCTGCCTGCGGCATGTTCCACAAGATCACCGTTTTTGACCTGCTTCTGCCCAGGGTATTGTGCGGGGAGAAAATCACCCGCCAGGATGTTGCCCGGCTGGGGCACGGCGGCCTCTGCCGCCAGTGCAAGAGCTGCGTCTATCCCATCTGCGGCTTCGGCAAATAGCTGTAACTGTTCGGCGGCACCGCATCTGTAAGGTTAAAAAGGCTGAAGGTTGAAGGCTGAAGGTTGAAGGTTGACATCAGTCTTCAGTCTCTCGTCTCCCTTCAGTCAGCCTTCAGTCTTCTCCACCTTGCCGCGCATCGCCTTCACCCTGCCCCGCTTTTCCTTGCCTTCCAGACGTTTTTCCTTGGCACTGCGGGAGGGCTTGGTGGGTCTGCGTTTGCGCTCCTGCTTAACCGCGCCCCGGATCAGTTCCCCCAGCCGTTCCAAGGCGTCGGCCCGATTTTTTTCCAGACTGCGAAAGCGCTGGGCCTTGATGACGATCTCGCCCTCCTTGGTCAGACGCCGGTCGCTCAACCCCAGCAACCTCTCCTTGTAAAAATCCGGCAGCGACGAGGCGAGGATATCAAAGCGCAGGTGCACGGCAGAGGAGACCTTGTTGACATTCTGACCCCCGGAGCCCTGGGCCCGGATGGCGGTCAGCTCGATTTCACCCTCCGGGATGATGATGGTGTTTGATATCTGCAGCATGGTTTCGCCTCTGCTTGTTCAGGAATCGTAGGCGGAAGCTGTCCGCCTGGCTGGCGATGCGCCGCAGGTTGCCTCAAACCCCCAGCAGATAGAGATCCCCGGCGATCCACTTCCCCTTTTCCTTGCGGATGTTGGCGGATTGGCTGCCGAGTATCCGAAAACCATGCCTTGCGGCCGCTGCCTCGATGTAGGAAAAGGTGTGGGCATAGCGCCCGGACGGGCGCAACCGGTAGCCCTGCCCTGTCATCCGTTCCGTGGAAAAAAGGATTCTCCCGTTTTTGGCAAGCCCTTTGGCCAGGGTGGCAAAAATCCGGTCCAACTCGCCCACATAGATGAAAACATCCGCCGCGACAATCAGGTCGAACGGCTCCTGATTCTGCTCAAGAAAGGTGACGATCTCTCCAACCGCCAGTTCATCGTACACCTCCTTGGCCGCGGCCGCCTCCACCATCTTGGGGGAAAGATCAACCCCGACCCGGCAATCGCTGATCTCCTGAAAAATCTGCCCCACCAGGCCGGTGCCGCAGCCCAGGTCCAGCAGGCGGGCAAAATGCGAAGGCCCGGCAGGGTCGGCAAGCAGCAGGTTTTTGAGCTCCCAGGGAGTCCGGTATTCCAGATCAACCAGCAGACGCTCTTCAAAATGGCCGGCAAAGCTGTCAAACAGCTCGGCGATATAGGCGGAGGGGGCGACCGCGGTTGTTTCCCCGGTGAGGGCCGCGAGGATATGGTGGGCCGAGGCCGTGTTATGATCCAGTTCTATAAGCCGTTGATAACAGGCAATGGCCTCCTCCACCCGGTCCTGGTCAAGATAGAGAACCCCCAGGTTGCCGTGGGCCGCCCCATAACCAGGGCGCAGGGCAACGGCGATCTCAAGGGCGGTGATGGCTTCGTCCTTGCAGCCCAGTGCCTTGTGGACCAGGGCCAGATTGTAATGCACCTCCGCGTCGTCCGGGGCAATCTCCATGGCGCAGAGATAGGATTGCTTGGCCTCTTCCAGCCGCCCTGCCCTCTTGCAGGCCAGGCCGAGGTTGAAATGGATATCGGCATCCTGGGGATTGAGTTGCGCGGCCCGGTGATAGGCGGTAATTGCTTCGCTGATGTTGCCTTGGGCCAGATGGGCGGTACCCAGGTTATAGGCCGCCTGCCAGTGCGCGTCGTCCAAGGCGAGTACCTTGTGGAAATGCTCGATGGCCATCTTTTGCTGTCCCAAGGAATAACGGGTTATGCCAAGCTCATAGGCGATTGCCGCCTCTCCGGGCAACAAGGTATGGGCGCGGTCAAACCAGAAGGCGGCCTCTGCCGGTGCCCCCATGGCGCGGTGAAGAAGGGCCAGATAGAAACAGGCATCCACATGTTGCGGACACAGGTCGATGGCCTGTTGATACAGGGACACCGCCGGGTCTGCCTCACCCTGCTGGTGCAGGTCAAGGGCTCGGTGGAAAATATCGTCCGCATTGCCGGGGCATGGCCGGCTATCTGCGGCAGCCTGCCCGGTTGTCTGCACAGGGCGTGATTCTGTGTTCATCGGCATCAAAAAGATGAAATTTAATGATGTACAGCGGTTAAGTTCGAATTATGATGATCTTGTAACGACGAGAAAATAACGCAATGGCGCAAAGTCGCAAGTAAAAAAACAGCGCCAGGCCCAGACCAGGCCGTTCATCGTCATTTATTAAGTTTCGGGATAACCCCCATGAAAACCCTGCCAAAGCCCAATAGTCAGCAGATCACCTGGATGCGGAATATCCGCCGCCATCTCCACCGGCATCCGGAGCTTGCCTTTGCGGAATTCGCCACCGCGCATTTTATTGCCGAGCAACTGAGGGAATTGGGCATCCCCTGCCGGGAAAAGGTGAATCGAACCGGCATCGTTGCCAGCCTGGGGAGCAGGAAGAAAGGTGCATCCTGTGTTGCCCTGCGGGCTGACATGGACGCCCTGCCCATCACCGAGCAAACCGGACTGCCCTTTGCCTCGGAAACGCCAGGGGTGATGCATGCCTGCGGCCACGACGGCCATGTGGCCATGCTCCTCGGCGCGGCCGCGCTGCTCAAGCAGCAGGAGGCGGACCTTCCCGGCCGGGTGACCCTCATCTTCCAGCCCGCCGAGGAAGGCGACGGCGGCGCGCAGGGCATGATCGCCCAAGGCGCCCTGGACGGGGTCAAGGCCATCTTTGCCGGCCATATCGACCGTAATTACGGGCTCAACGAGATTGTCGTCCAGCCCGGACTGATCTCCGCTTTCACCGACGAATTCGCCATCGAAATCCGCAGCCGGGGCGGGCATGCCGCCAAGCCCCACGAAACCGCGGATTCCATCCTGGCCGCAGGCCAGCTCATCACCAGCATCCAGTCCATCGTTGCCCGCGAGGTCCATCCCTGTCTGCCCGCCGTGATCACCGTAGGCGCCATCCACGGCGGCGAGGCGGCCAATGTCATCGCCGCCCAGGTGATTCTTACAGGCACCGTCCGCGCCACCAGCCCGGAAACCCGCGCCGCCTGCATCGCCAGCCTGAAACGGATGACCAAGGCCATGGAACAGCTGCACCGGGTGGAGACCTCTTTCGCCTTGGTGGAGGGCTATCCGCCGGTGGTTAACGATCCTGTTGCCGCCCGCATCGCCACGGAGGTGGCCGCCGCAATCGTGGGCCAGGACAAGGTAAAGTGCCAGCCCCTGCCCAGCCTGGGCGGAGAGGATTTCTCCTTCTTCCTACAAAAAATCCCCGGTTGTCTGGTGCGCTTCGGCGCGAGGCACACCGAGTTGCACGATGCGCCGGCCCACAGTCCCCGCTTCGACTTTGACGAACGGGTTCTGCCCACCGGCGCCCTTTTTCTGGCACAAACCGCGGTCAGCGCCCTGGAACACATGGCAGAGCTGGGCGGCCCGGCGCCGAACAAGGTATAACCGCCGCGAAAAAACTTTCCGGGGATTTCACCGGCAATCCATGGTATACACGGTTTTCAATCCCGTCCCTTCCCCTCCCAACCCTCTTGCTGAAAACACATGGAAAACGAAGAGAACGACATCTTTTTCAACGTCATCAATCGGTTTGTCGGATTTTACAGCCGGGATGCCGCCAAGGAAACCCGCAACGACACCGATTGCGAATACCCCTTTGTGGCCATGGATACCAGGCAGGTCTTTGCCCAAATGGACTTTGTCCGCGCCTTTCTCGAACTTGACCGGGAGAATCCGCCCAACCCCCAGCCCCGTCTCCTGGATGTGGGTTGCGGCATCGGCAACGTGCTGCTCGTTGCCGAGCAGTTCGGCTTTGAGGTGTACGGGATTGAAAAAGACGAGTATCCGTTTCAGGTGGCGGCCAGACTCATTGGCGAGGAACGGATTGCCCAGGCTGATATCTGGACTTACGAGGGCTATGGCGAGTACGAGGTGATCTACTACTACCGGCCCTTTTCCGGCCGGGAGCAGCAGCTGCGCTTTGAAAGGCTCATTGAAGACCGCCTGAAAACCGGGGGAATCCTCATCGCCAACCACAAAAACAGCGAGGCAATCGGCCAGGACAGCCGTTTTGAAAGGCTCAGCCCCTCCCTGCCGATTTGGCGGAAAATCCGCGCCGTATAAGAGCTAGCACCTTGTAACTCTTAATATTTCTGAAAAACTCCCCTCCCCTTGCGGGAGGGGTTGGGGGTGGTGGTAGATACAACCTGCTGATATAATGGCAACTTCCCCCTCTCCCTAACCCTCCCCCGCAAGGGGGGAGGGAATTAATGTGATGTCGATTAAAGAGTTACAAGGTACTAGCCGACCGAAATCACCCTGTTCCGTCCGCCGTTCTTGGCCAGATACAGGGCCTCGTCCGCCCTTCTCAGTACCGCCTCAATACCGACATCGTCTTGCCGCAAACAGGCAATGCCGATACTGACCGTGAAGCGGACGACCTGCTCGTCCACCGGAACATTCAACTCGGCGATGGCCTGGCGAAACCGTTCCGCAACCATCAGCGTCCCTGTCAGATCGGTTTCCGGCAGGATGATGGAAAATTCCTCGCCGCCGATCCGCCCCAGCACGTCACTCTCCCGAAGAACCTCCAGACAATTGGCGGCAAAAGCCTTGAGCACCTCGTCGCCGCCCCCGTGGCCATGGGTATCGTTTATCTTCTTAAAGTGATCGATATCCATCAGGATCACGGAAAATATATGGCCGTAGCGTTGGGAGCGGAGAAACTCATTGGTGGAGAAGTTCATGAAATATCGGCGGTTATAGACCCCGGTCAGCGGATCGGTGGTGGCCAGACGTTCAAGCTCCCGGTTCTGGCCGAGAATCCTTTGCCGGTAGGCCTCAAGCTGCTCCACCATCCAGTTGAAGGAGTGGGAAAACTCTCCCAAAAATTCCACCCGCTGGGAAAAATCACCCTTGGCGATCTGCCCGGTTTGCCAGGTCAGGTGTCGGAGGGTCGCCTGCAGGTTTTTAAGATGATGGCCGGCCGGAAGTTTGGCCGCTATCGGCACGTCCATATCGCCGACGGAGAGATGGTGGGCGGCTTGGGTCAGGGCGGACAGGGCCTCGGTAAAGCTGTTGACAAATTCGCCCACCTGGCGGATCTCATCCTCTTGTTGCCCTGTCAGATCGAGGAGTGCAGGCTGTTCGTTATGCAGCAGTGCGTGGAGGTGGGCGCTGATCCTGTCCAACCTTTCGATGTCATTATGATCCATATGAATTGCCGGGGTGAGTTCCCTTGGCCGGCACGACCTCGAAACGGCAGACCCGGTCGCCGGTGCACCAGCAGTCCGTCTCCCTTGCCGTGAATTGCCTGCCGAAATGGGCTGAAAACAGAGCGGCCATAAAGCCCTCGTCAAAGGAGCAAACCAATTCATCGCTTATGGGCAGCCCCGAGCAGTCGAGATCTTCCGCCACGGTGAGCACGAAATGATCCTTGGGCAGGTCCGAGGTCTCGACCCGAAGAATGCCGATGGAGAGATTTCTCAGTGCTTCCTGAAGCCCGGCAATGAACCCGTCAAAATCATGGGTATCACGGAGCAGATGTTCATGGAATGCCTTACCCGCGTTCTGCCCTGCCTCGTAGAATATCCGACTGGCGGTTGCCGCATCGGTATGGGCGATGATCGCGTCACGCAGGGTGAACTGCATCAGCCGGTAGACCGCCACCGTGGTCTGGGAGCCGAGATTCGGACGCCCGTATTCGATATCGCCGAGATGTGACCAGTCGAACCGCGGGGACTTCTGCTCGGCCTTGAACATTTCCCAGCCTCTTTTGCCTTTGGTTGTACCCTGAAGGACTCCCGTACCGCATATGATAATGCTAGCATATCCCGCGCACAAAAGGCAATGGACAGAACACAAGAAGAAGAACTAGGGGGATAGGCTAGAAAGATGAAGCGTTGGGAAAAAGATCTTCGGGGATGCTTCCCGTGCCATGCTGTTCGGCGTAGGCATGTCTGGCACAGGCCTGGAAACCGACAAGGCAGTATTTCTCCTGCATCTTCGTGGCAAATTGCGGAACGCTTGCCATGATCGTTACGAAAAAATCACAGGTGGTTAAAAATTCGCAGCCTGCCTCCTTTTCGTGGGTATTTGCCAAGATGATCTCCAAAGCTGGTTGGGGAAATTTCCATAAGTATATCCCGGAAACAGACCCTTGCACAATACGGGAAAAATACGGAACGATGTGTTATTTTTCCTGATCTTGATCATGATCCGATTATAAAACAGCGGGTGGGCGAGCCGGGCGCCAATTATCGGTGCGCCCGACATTGGGTCCGAGGATGGTTTGAAATACTTGTTGTCGGCAAGAGAGCATATCCGGTGAAAAACAGCTTTTCACCGGATATGCCGGGAGATGACGGGGTTGGGCCGTGATTTTTCTCAGGAGGGCCAGCGCCGGCAGGAGTTGCCGAAGCAGGGGCGGACAATCGTGTTCTCAGCAAGGGCAGGCAGCCAGCGGCCAAATCCCTGGAGGAACAAGACAGGGAGTAAAGCCCTGCCCTGCTCTTCAGCGGAGATCGTCTTCCAGACTTGCAACCCGGATTCTACCCAGCCCGTCAGCCTGGCCGGCAAGAACGCACTGGTCATAGATCTGCAGGTCATTGCTTTTAATAAGCAGGGACAGATCGGCGACGTAATCGGTTCCCCGGTTGGAATACAGGTGCAGGCCCTTGGCCAGGGCAAGGGAATCCATGGTTTCTTCCCTGATTTCCCGCAGATCCTTGTAGGCCGGAACCCGGTTGATCATCAAGATATAGGAACGAACGGAATCGAGCAGGGAGGCGTATGCCTTGCCGGAGTATGCCTTGCCGTCCTCATGCCCGTCGGACAGGTGCTCCGCCATATTCCAGCTCAAAACCCCAAAAAGGTTGTTTCTCTCCAGGGAAAAACGGGAACCGCCCCATGAGGATTCCAGAGCGCCCTGGGCCATGATCAGGCTCACCGGCACCGGACCGATGCGGCGGCGCAGATCAGCGACTTCATGGGCTCGGTATTTGCGGCAGAGATTCTGCAAGAAAAAAATCTCATTCGGGGTCAGGCCCCCAAGTCGGCCATAATCTTCCGCTTTCGGTCCAAAGTTCAACCGCTTGGGAGGAGCCGGGAATTTCGCCAGAATCTTTTCCAGGGCGACCCGTTCCTCCTCCACCTCGGCCAGAGCAATCATCGCCGCAGGCAAAAGGACATGCAGAAAAGCCTTTTTCTGGGTGGCCGCATCAAGGGAGGGCATATCCCCGGGAAACTTGCTGACCAAAACGGCTGGAACCTCTGAATATGACTCCACTTCCCATAAATTATTGGCCTTGAGCTGCCTCAGCAGATCCTCCGCGGAATGAACTTCAATGGTGGGAATGGCCTGAAAGCGCAGGGGAAAACGGATGAATACGGAGGAAGGCTGGAGCAACAGAGTGATAAGAAAGAAAAGCATGACCAAGGATAATCCGGAAACCATCCGCACCATCCCGGAATCGACGGTTTTTTTGCCGAAATACATCGGGGTTTCATCGTGTTTTACTGCCACAAACTTGTCCTGCTCTTGGGTTGCGTCCTGAAGACGGTTCGCTGCAAGGTAGTTCATAATGTTGTCCTCCACCTGTGCAAACACATGATAAAAGAGCAAACGCTCGTCCCTGACCGTTGCCGTTGTATCCCCTCTTCCTGTTCCGAAGAGGTGGGCGAACTTACCAGATGTGTCTTGAAAAGGCAAGTCAAACATGACGACTACAGACCGCAATAACGCCGCCACCTACTTTCCATAGTATAGAAGAAAAATAAAAACACAACAAATAGTATTATTACAGTATTTAAAATAATACCTAAACGCTTGGGATCGTCAACGATATCCAGTGGTTTTTGTCATCCATGTTTTATTATTTTTTTGAGCTGCCTTAGAAAAATGGCGAGAACACTTTGATTCCAACTCTAGTATTTTTTCCCAGATAAACCGGCCCCATGCAATAAGATAAAAATGATTATCTATTAGATATATTGCCTATCATGTTGCGCCCCATAATGCATCGGACAAGCGGACAAGATGTGAATGGCGCTAGTTTAAGGGTTCCCCCCGAGGAATCAGCTGAGAATATTAGCTGAATTTGATGGACTCGTAACAACTCGTCACCCCGGCGAAGGCCGGGGTCCAGCCTTACTGTACATAGCCGAAAAGACTGGATTCCGGCCTTCGCCGGAATGACGGAATATGTAGTTTTTTGAATTGTTACGAGTCCATCAAATATCATGCTGCAATCGCTTAAACTAGTGCCACTCGGAACAAGATGTGCAATTAAGATTGCAAAAACAGCCGGTTAGACAAAATGGTCAGACTTGAAATTCAGAACCTGCGGCAGGAAAAACTGAAAAATACGGGGAAAGAAGGTGGAGGCAGGGGAATAACCGGTGGGCGCGGCTCAATCAGGGGCAAGGCTGCTCATGGCAAGACTCCGGCGTGTCTCAGCGTACTTCACTATTCAGCTTCGGTTTCCGGGGCGCCGCCTTGCCCAGGCTCCGGAACCTCAACGGACTCCTTGACAGCTTGTGGCGCCCCCTCCCCCTCCTTAGTCGGAAAAAGAGTCGGTTGCGCCTCCACCACTCCGGCAGGTTCTTTCTCGGCGGGCAGTTCGGCGATCCGCCGCACCGGGCGGTCGGAAACCCGTTTGCCAAGGGCGGAGGCCCCCTTGATCAGAACCTCGCTGAAGCTGCAATCCACGTAGTTATGGCGGGCCCGCTTGGACGGGGCGAGATGCACCCGCACCCTGCCCCCGTCTCCGGTGCTCAGAAAGAGGATGGCCGAATTCTTGTGCGCCGGAAAGAGGTGGTATTCCTTTTCCAGGATGAATTTCGGGCTCTGGAACCGTTTGACATAGCAAAAATTCTGGCTGCCCTCGCGGTAGAGGATATTGAAGACCCGTTTTTCCTCGACCTTGCCGAACCAGAGCACGTCATGGCCGACAAAGAGCTTGTCGGTCACGTTGATCACCTTGTACATGCCGTTTTGGTAAATGAGCAGCAGCTTGTCGTACTCGGAACAGGGGAAACAATCCTCGGGCTTGGCCTTGACCTGATGGCCGACAAAGCCGGTTTCCCGGTCATACCCCATGGTCAGGTTGGAGAGCGC